>CAZMQR010000391.1:0-2335 GCA_964568325.1 uncultured Chloracidobacterium sp.
AATGTGGGCGGCGCCATCGGGCCTTTTGCTATACTGGTTTTTCGGAAACATCGTGAGTTTTGGCCAGCAGATGGTAATTAACCGTCTCAATAAGCCGGCCACGGCGCCCGGGACTGAGATCGTTGATAGTGTGCCGACGAACGCTAAACGTATCAAAGCAAAGAAGAAATGAACGAGAATTGCGAAAAGGCGAGGGAGTTTCTTGACGGGCTCGTGTCGGATCTTGGGTTCGACCTCTCGGTGACAGCCGACTGGACCGATGAGGGCTGCCTCCTAAACCTGAGCGGCGACGACGCGCATTTTGCCCTTGCAGAGAATGGCGAACTGTTGGATGCCTTTGAGGTGATCCTTTTCCAGGTCTATGGCCGCGAGCTCGACCGCGAACACCGTTTCATCGTCGATGCCGATGGTTTCAGACAGACCCGCAAAGCGGAACTGCATGCCATGGCCCGCTTTGCTGCAGATCAGGTCAGGAAAAGCGGCCGTCCGTTCACGTTCGGCGTTCTTAACTCGACCGAACGCCGGATCATCCACCTTACGCTCCAGAAAGAGGACGACCTGTTGACCGAATCTGTAGGCGATGGCCGCGAGCGGCGGCTGCAGGTGCGGCTTCAATAAATGTCGCGCTTGCTGATAGGGTCGATTTTACTCAATTCTGTCGGGGCGTCGTACTTTGCTTAATGCCGCTACGTCAGCCAGATCCTGTTTACGACCGGCTGCAAGTTTGTTTTTCGTAAGAGCATCTAAGCCAATAATAGGAATTCGCCGTCCTTCGATCTGGGTTGACAGATCGTCTTCAATCGCCTCGTCAAAAGTTATACCGGTAGCCTTGTTGAGGATGTCGATGCGACGCGGCGGCAATCCGATTTGCAGAACGCCATCGTAACTTGCAAAATCCGCTTCCTGAACTTCCAGCAGTTCTAACGGCGCTCCGAACAAAGCGAGCGCCCGATAAACTCGTTCTGCATTTGCCGGTACTGCGCGAACCAATACGTCGAGATCTTTCGTGCCGCGCGGATGTCCGTGAAAAGCAACCGCATACCCGCCAATAACGACGAAATCAGCTTCGGCGTCAGCCAACTCGATCAATATTTCCTGAAAATCTTTTGCGAGTTCAATCACTCAGTAGGGCGTTTGACGAATTTATAGGGTGTGTCTTTTCGGCTGTATTCTGGAAAGATCTGTCCACTCATTGACCATGATTCCCGCGATAAAACTGCCGCAAGCGAAATTGCCTCAGCCCCAAAGGTCGGATTCGGATCAACATCCGAATCCTCGAGCCGGCATCGCGTGATTACCATTCGCCGGCTTCGTTCCTCAGCCCTTCGCTTTCGATCAAGATCGCTCACATTCTAATTATAGCGCAACGCCCCGGTTCAGCGGCGGGCGAAACAGCCCACCCGGACGTTTAGGTAAACGAGACGACATGATAAGAAAGTCACGGCCCACGCCCTCATGCTAATTGATTTGATCGGTACCCGAATTTCACAGCAACGACCTTAATTTCTTCAAGACCTGGTCTGTAACAGTTTCCGGCAATTGAGCGATAGACTCCGTATTTCGCTTGCAATCGACAAACAATTGAGAGGATAAAGAAAAGAAGCCCAACGACGGCGTTGACGTGGGGCGAAACCGATTACACGCAACTTTGCCGAAACCAAAGAACGTCATTAAAAGGTCGCTGTTTCGCCCTCACGTCCAATAACTTGTTCGGCGGCGTTTAGATTTAAGAAGTCGCCTAATTGCGAACTCTCTATGAAAATTAATTTATCCGTATAATCATAACCCGAACACTCATAGGATTTATTGTAGGACTATGCGAATTAGGACCATTGGTGTGAGTGCTAAATCCTTTGACTGTCCACGAGTCCTTGTTTGCGCTTGGCGTGATTCCCCATTCAGCCCCACTAAAGAAATTGTCAATATAGTTGGTATCGCGTGGAACACCTAACTGAGTCGGACTTGCGATAGCTGCATAATTATCAGTATTTGTCCCAGCCATAACTGGAATAATGTTTCCATTTGGATAATCACCGATTACATAGACTTGGCTTGGCGCGGCTGTTGTATTCATAAGTCCATCACCGTAAACTTCGTATTTAGGCGCGGGAACTTGTTGAACGGTAGGCTGAGAACAAGAACTAAAAGCCACACTTAAAAGAATAATGCAAAACACACTCACTTTCGTCATTTATTATTTTCCCCTTCCATGTTTCATAGATTTCTAACCAAAGACAATCTTTCTTCTGTTTTTATTGCCGAAGTTAAGCGAAGCCGCCGAACTATTGATTAACAACATCGCCATTGATAATACTCATAAATCAAAGTATTATCA
>CAZMQR010000392.1:0-2328 GCA_964568325.1 uncultured Chloracidobacterium sp.
GGCTGCTCTGTAGCGATCTCAACCGACTACAATCCGGGCTCGGCTCCGTGCCCTTCGCAGCAAATGACGATGGCGATTGCGTGTCGTTATCAAAAACTGCTGCCGTCCGAGGCAATGAACGCGGCAACGATCAACGCCGGCTGTGCAATTGGTTTGGGCGAAACACACGGCTCGATTGAAATCGGCAAGTGGGCCGACGTGTTGATCTGTGACTGCAAAGATTATCGCCAGATCGCCTTTGAATTTGGTGGCAATCTCGTTACCACAGTCGTGAAGTCGGGACAACTGGCCACTCCCGAATAAGTGAAAAGTGATAGGTTAGAAGTGATAGGAGGAACGTATCACTTTTTCCTTTTCACTTATTTCCGGAGAGTGAAACTAAAACATTGATGAACGAAATTGTCCTCGATGGCGAGAGCCTGACATTTGAGCAAGTAGTATCGGTTGCGTATGGCACGCCGGGCGGGCCGCGCGTTGTTTTGTCTGACGGGGCAAGGCAGCGAGTAAACGCTTGCGCGGCGGCGGTACAGACTTTGCTTGATCGCGGCGAGATCGCGTATGGAATTACGACGGGCTTTGGCGCGTTTAAGGATAAGATCATAAGCCGCCACGAGGTTGAGCAGCTTCAGCGGAATGTTGTTGTGAGCCATGCCGTCGGCGTCGGCGACCCGCTAGATACCGCAACGGTCAGAGCGATCATGCTGATCCGTGCGAACACGTTGGCTCGCGGCTTTTCGGGCATCAGGCTTGAAACTCTCGAACTTATTCTCGAATGTCTGAATCGCCGTGTTCATCCCGTTATTCCTGAAAAGGGAAGTCTCGGAGCGAGCGGCGACCTCGCACCGCTTGCCCATTTTGCCTGCGTCCTGATAGCCGAGGGCGAAGCTGAGTTTGACGGCGAGATCATGCCGGGCGGCGAGGCGTTGGCAAAGGCCGGGCTGTCGCCCGTGACGCTTGCGGCAAAAGAAGGCCTTGCCTTAACGAACGGAACGACTGTGATGACGGCCATCGGCATTCTTGAGACAGCAAAGGCACGACGTCTTGCTGAGCTTGCCGACGTCAGCGGCTGTTTGAGCCTGGAAGCACTGAATGGAACGGTACTCGCATTCGATGAGAGGGTACACGCTCTACGGCCGCATCCGAGGCAGATGGAGTGCGCGGCGAACCTGCGAAAGATACTCGAAGGCAGCGAGTTCGTTCGTGCTTTTGACCCGACGAACGTGCAGGACGCCTACACGCTGCGGTGCATGCCGCAGGTCCACGGTGCGTGCCGCGACGCGGTACTCTATGCCGAATGGCTGCTCAACCTCGAGCTAAATGCCGTTACGGATAATCCGCTGATCTTTGTGTCGGAACCGCCTGCGTCAGCGGGCGGCCAGCTCGATACTGCAGACGCAGCTATCGAGGTCATCAGCGGCGGCAATTTCCACGGCGAACCGCTTGCGCTCGCATTCGATTATCTGGCGATCGCTCTGGCAGAACTGGGCAATATCTCCGAACGCCGGATAATGCGCCTAACTGATGAGGCATCGAACTCTCACGTGCTGCCTGCGTTCTTGACCGAGCACGGCGGGCTGAATTCGGGATTTATGATCGTGCAATACACCGCTGCGGCGCTTTGCACCGAGAACAAGATCCTCGCACATCCCGCAAGCGTCGATACGATACCATCGTCCGCGAACGTAGAAGATCACGTCTCGATGGGAGCGACGGCCGCGTTGAAGCTGCGGCAGGTCGCCGATAATCTGGAACACATCCTCGCTATCGAGTTGCTCTGCGGAGCACAGGCCATCGATCTGAGAAGAAGGAACGTCGGCGACAGGAGTCTTGCAGCAGGCACGCGAGGTATTTACGAAGAGATCAGAAGAGTTGTGCCGTTCATAGCCTCTGATGAATATATGAAGCCGCACATCGAGGCTGTTATCGATATCGTGCGAAACTTTTTGACGTGAGGAATAATCACCAGACATCTATTTTTACTCGGTTTGCCAGAAAGGTTTCGATGCTTAGCGGTCGGCCGATGATCTTTTTCCTCGCGGTTATGGTCGTACTCGCATGGGCAATCACGGGACCGCTCTTCGCATTCAGCGATACCTGGCAGCTTGTCATTAACACGGGAACCACGATTGTGACGTTTCTGATGGTATTTCTCATCCAGAACACGCAGAACCGCGACACCGAAGCTCTGCAACTCAAGCTGGATGAATTGATCCGTGCGACCAAGAGTGCGCGAAATGAACTGCTTGACTTGGAGGAACTCGACGACAAAGATCTGGAACAGCGCCGAAGGGAATACCTAGACCTTGCTCAACACGCAAGTCGCCACCT
>CAZMQR010000393.1:0-2303 GCA_964568325.1 uncultured Chloracidobacterium sp.
TATCTGCGTTATCCGTTTTGTCTGCGGTTGAGATGGATTCGATAGACGCGGGCAGTGGTTAGTTCCGATGTGGGGAGACAATATACTTCTGCATGATTGCCGTTGGCTTTTAGCCAACGGTTAACGGTTCAAACCACTCTCGGGCTTTAGCCCCGGCCAACCGTTGCCTAAAGGCAACGGCGATCAGGCAGTCAGGCGACGCGAGCGGGCAGGGATCCCCGCGCTCCGAGGTGGTTTCCGTTCTCCGTTTTCGGTTATCAATTGCGTCCTTTCTTTTGGCGATACAACCAACCGCGTCCGGCGCGTATCTCTAGTACTACAACACAAGATATTGCTGACCGACACGTCTAGCAACCTGCAGGCGGGCGAGATGCATTTCGAGGAGAGGTGAGTATGCTAGGAAGCGGTGCTAGGGCGGTGGCCATTGGCGTGGCCGTGGCGACTTGGTCAACATTGTCCATTCTTGGGCAGGAGACGAAAGGCAACCCAGAGCAGGCGTCAGTCTTAAGGGCAGAACAAGCACCAGACACCCGCATTAGAGTGACATTCGATGAGAAAGCTCCGGGTGTCGTGATCGTAGAATCCAATGGTGAGCGGATCCGCATTGACACGTCTCAAAAGACTTTCGAGACGTTGTCCGCGTCGCCTGCACCTCCTGAGGGTATGCCGCCTAGTGATGCGGCCGGAACAAAGAAAGAGGATGAAGAAAGCGCCTATGATTTCGATCGTGGGGATGAGCCGTATGGCTCCCGGATCGTGAATGTATCTACGCCTCGAAGCGTGCCGAAACGCTCATGGAACGTTGACTTCACGCATCGTTTTTCACAGCCGATCCATCCATTGAGCCAGAGCGGTCCGGCATTGCTCGGCCTTGACAGCTTCGGCACGGCCTCGTTCGGTATTACATATGGTATTACGGATAAGCTTTTCGTCACCGGGTATCGGTCACCGCTCTGTCAGACGGGGCTGTGCCGCACAATTGAGGTTGGCTTCGGCTATAGTTGGCTGGCGAACGACAAGGAGCATCCGCTCGCGTTGACCACATATGCGAGCCTAGAGGGTAACGATAACTTCACGGAGGAGTTCACATACAATCTACAGGCGCGCTTCGCCGCACGACTCGGAAAACGTGTGTACGCGTTCTTTTCGCCTGCGGTGCACATTAACGCGAACGGCCAGAGACGCTTTGATCCCCGAGCCTCGAATTACTCTCCACCGGCGACCGTCGCGGAAACATTTCGCCTGCCAAAGCACGGGGCCTCATTTGGGCTCGGAGCTGCCGTATTGATCACACCAAATGTAGTAGCCTTGTTTGATATAGTTCCGCGGACGGGCTTTAAACTTGGTCGCGTAAGACCCATTTTCGACAACAACTTCCATGTCATCGGCTTTACTAATGAATCGCACGTTTCGCTTGGGCTCGGGATCCAGCGAAATGTTGGGAAACACTCATTTGCTCTAACATTTTCGAATACGCAAGCAACGACTACCGCCCGGTACAATTCGAGTAACTTGGCCCTTAAGCCAAAGCGGCTCATCATCGGATTTAACCTCTCTCGTCGTTTTTGAGCGTGTTTCGGTTATCCGATATGTCGTATATTTGTCCGATATTTCGAACTATGAAGAAGGCCAGACGGCCCCTGATACAGGTAAAGCCGACTGTTAACGCTTACGGCATAATCCTTGCGTGATTTTAGCCTTAACCACAATATCATGGTCAGACAGAGACATGATCGGATCCGAGGGCTGGTGTTCGTAGTAGGCTGCGCTCTGTGGATCGCAGGCTTTGTGGTCGTTGGAACTACCAGCGGACGTGCCCGTTCAAATGAGTTGGGAGAGGCTAAACAGGCCGCTATCTATTCCGCGAACTGTGCCGTGTGTCACGGTCGCGATGGCCGGGCTAAGACCGCAAAGGGAAAGCGCTTGGGGGCGACAGATTTCACATCAGACTGGAACACAGACGAGGCTCGTGGGATAAGGATCATTACGAACGGCAGGTCCGAAATGCCGTCGTTCAAAAAGAAGTTGTCCGCTGCTGAGATTCGGTCGGTGTTTGCCTATGTTCGCCGCTTTCGGGGGTAAAAATAGAAGATCGGAGGGGTTTGTAAGATATGTTGGGTGGACTCGGGTTGCGACTGTATCGTTCGATCAGACTTCGTTTCGGGCTGTATGCCCTAGTGTGTTTAGGCATACATACTGTCTCGATCTCGGGCATGGGAGTTGCAGCCCTCGCTTCGATCGACTATAGCGATGTTTTCTGTGGTGCACCGCTTCGGTCGATTACCGCCCCCAAACGTCAGGTA
>CAZMQR010000394.1:0-2299 GCA_964568325.1 uncultured Chloracidobacterium sp.
CAGGCCGACCTCGGAGCCGGTGGCGATGAGGATCAGTTTGGGTGTCGTTGTTTTGCCGGTCTTGGTCTCTGCCTCGGCAAGGATATAGGCGCCTTTGTGAAGGCCGTTGGCGGATGCGTATTTTTTGCGGTCGATCAGGACGACCTTTTGACGAGACAACGCCAACGAAGTCGGGGCGACGGTTCGTTTTAGGGCGGCACGCCAGGCTTCGCGGACCTCGTGGGCGTCGCAGGGGCGGATGAGGGCGAGATTTGGGATCGCGCGAAGTGCAGCGAGATGTTCGACGGACTGGTGCGTTGGGCCGTCCTCACCGAGGCCAATGGAATCGTGCGTAAAGACGTAGATCACGCGAATGTGCGACAGCGCGGCCAGCCGAATCGCAGGCCGCATGTAATCTGAGAATGTCTGAAACGTCCCGCCAAACGGGATCACGCTGCCATACAGTGCCATACCGTTCATCGCCGAGCCCATCGCGTGTTCGCGGATACCGAAATGGACATTGCGATTCTGGAAGCGGTCCGCCTGTATGTCGGCGGACGATTTGATGTAAGTGTTGTTTGACGGAGTCAGGTCGGCCGAGCCGCCGATCATTCCGGGAATGGTGTCAGCGATGGCGTTGATCACATCGCCCGAATAGGCACGCGTGGCCTTTGCCTCGACGCCATCGAATGACGGCAATGCTTTTTCCCAGCCGTCGGGCAAGTCCCCAAGCCGAATGTCGTGAAAAGCGCGGCCGAGATCGGCATGCTTTTTCTCATAACGCTTCACCATGGCGTTCCAGTCACGCTCTTGTTTCGCCCCCTTCGTTAGCCCCGCGCGAAACTTTGCATACACCTCTTTCGGGACATAGAAGCTCTTGTTCTCGGGCCAGCCGAGATTGCGTTTTGTCTCTTTAACGGCATCAACGCCTGGAGCGTCCGAATGGGCCTTGCTGGTGCCCTGCTTGGGCATTCCGTAGCCGATGATCGTGCGGACGCGGATGAGTGAGGGTTTGTCTTTGACCTTTTGAGCCTCGCGTATGGCCATCTCGATAGCATTCAGGTCGTTGCCGTCGGCGACTTCGCTGACGTGCCAGCCTGCTGCCTCAAAGCGTTTCGTCCCGTCCTCGGTAAACGCCAGATCGGTCGAGCCGTCGATCGTGATTCGATTGTCGTCGTAGAGATAGATCAGGTTGCCGAGACCCAGATGCCCGGCGAGCGAGGCGGCCTCGGAACTCACGCCCTCCATCAGGTCGCCGTCCGAGCAAATGCAGTAGATGTAATTGTCCACGACCGGAAAGCCACGTTTGTTGAATTTAGCGGCAAAGTGAGCGGCCGCAATGCCCATTCCGACGCCATTGGCAAATCCTTGGCCGAGCGGCCCGGTCGTGATCTCGACGCCGTCCGTGAGAGTATTTTCGGGGTGGCCCGGCGTCTTTGAGTGGAGCTGCCGAAACCGCTTGATCTCATCCATCGACAGCCCGTAACCACTCAGATGCAGCAGGCTGTAGAGCAGCATTGACCCATGGCCGGCTGACAGCAAAAAGCGGTCACGTCCAAACCATCTCGGATTCTTCGGGTTATGCCTGAGGAATCTTGTCCACAGCACGTATGCAGCCGGCGCCATGCCCAACGGCAGGCCCGGATGCCCCGAATTCGCCTTTTGGATAGCGTCGAGCGAAAGCGTGCGGATGGTGTTGATGCAAAGTTGGTCGAGGTCGGTTTTCTTGGTAGCCATTTGTGTTATTCGTCGTCAAACGCCCGGTTGTAATCGGTCGCACTATGCAAAACGTGGAGTATCCTAATTCCGTTATCGAGCGGTACATAAAAGATCAGATATTTAGCAAAGCCTTTGACGCGCCACATTCTAACGTCGGCAAGTCGTGAATCAGTGAACTTGCGTGGGCTTCCCGCAAATGGGCTAACGGTCAAAAACTGAAATGTTTTATCACACGCATCGAGAAAGGCATGTGCGATGTCTTCGTCGCGATCCGCGAGATAGCTTGACGGATTGACGAGTTCCTCAAA
Organism: uncultured Chloracidobacterium sp.; assembly: GCA_964568325.1. GTDB lineage: Bacteria > Acidobacteriota > Blastocatellia > Pyrinomonadales > Pyrinomonadaceae > OLB17. The sequence continues at coordinate 2,007 of CAZMQR010000394.1, forward strand.
TACACCCTCGTCATAGGTGATCTTCATTAGGATTTTCGCAATCGCTTAGCGAGCTCGGCACGAACATCGCTGAGACTAAACTCAATCTCGCTGCCCGATTCGAGCCGTTCGAGAAGTAACTTTTCCAACTTTGCTTCCTCTCGTCGTTTTTGATCGGCCCTAATCAACTCACGCACATATTCGCTTGCCGTTCCGTAGCCATCGCCCTCGAGCCTCTCATCTATATATGTTTTTAGCGCCTCGGGAAGTGAGACATTCATTGTAGTTGTTGCCATATTGGTACTTTATCAAAA
>CAZMQR010000395.1:0-2288 GCA_964568325.1 uncultured Chloracidobacterium sp.
ACCATTCTTCCACGCAAACACATAACCGATCTGAGGCACGGCCGAGCCGCCCGTTTCGATCTTCAGCACGACGACTGCCTCATCCTCACCATCGCCGGTCACATCAAAGTACTTCGCCGTAACGAACGACAGGCCGATGCGGCGTTCTGCTTTTGCCACGGCCTTGGCCTCATTGCTCAGTCCGTCGCTCACATGGCCGCCTACCGCCGCGGCTTTGCCGTTCTTGAGCTCGATCTCGGCGGTGCCATCGGGGTTCTGCCAGCCGCGAGGCAGTTCATAGGTAAAGTTTTTGAAATCGAACGTGCCGATGGGAAAAACACTTGTCGTGTTGCGGCCGTCGGCCAGCTCCGCTTGGAGGTCGGGCAGCGCCGGTGTTGGCGTTGCAACAGGAGTTTCTGGCGCGATCGAGGGGGGCGGAGCCGATGCGGGCACAATAACATTCTCCGCTCTGCGCGAACACGCGGCGAAAATGCTCAAGAATATTAGTATTGCCGTTGGCTTCAGCCAACGGACCGAGTTCGCCATTTCCTTAATCGGCTTTAGCCGAAATGTTGGACTGAGGCACGACGAAGTGTTTGCCAAAAACCTTCGCCAAAAGGCGACCGCAATACCTACGCCCGTGTCAAACTCCGATATTTTATCCGATGCGGCTGGTCGGCGTCATGGCCGAGGCGGCGTTTGCGATCCGCTTCATACTCGCTGTAATTGCCGTCAAAATATTCGACGTGGCTGTCGCCCTCGAACGCCAGGATATGCGTCGCAATTCGGTCGAGGAACCAACGGTCATGACTAATTACGACCGCGCAGCCCGCAAAGTTTTCCAGGGCCTCTTCGAGGGCACGCATCGTGTTAACGTCGAGATCGTTAGTCGGTTCATCGAGGAGGATGACGTTCGCACCCGATTTGAGCATCTTCGCGAGGTGAACACGGTTGCGTTCGCCGCCCGACAATTGTCCGACACGTTTTTGTTGATCGGTCCCCGAAAAATTGAAACGCGACACATACGCACGCGAATTGACCTCGCGTTTACCGAGCTGTATCACGTCCAGCCCGTCGCTGATCTCATCCCAGACCGTTTTGTCGTCCGCGAGCGAATCACGCGATTGATCGACGTAGCCGAGCTTAACGGTCGGCCCTACTTTGAATACACCGCTGTCGGCATTTTCCTGTTCGGTAATGAGGCGAAAGAGCGTCGTCTTGCCCGCGCCGTTCGGCCCGATAACGCCGACGATGCCGCCGGGCGGCAGCGAGAATTCGAGATCCTCAAACAACAGCTTGTCGCCGTATGATTTTGAGACCTTATGTGCCTCGATCACCGTATCGCCGAGCCGCTCGCCCGGCGGAATGAATATCTCAAGGTCCTCGCTGCGTTTCTCCGATTCGGTCGCAAGCAGCTTCTCGTAATCGTTGATGCGAGCCTTGCCCTTTGCGTGACGGCCCTTTGGCGACATACGGATCCATTCGAGTTCGCGCTCGAGAGTTTTTTGCCGCTTGTCCTCAGACTTCTGTTCCTGGGCCAGTCTGGCCTCTTTTTGTTCGAGCCACGATGAATAGTTGCCCTTCCACGGAATTCCCTCGCCGCGATCCAGCTCCAAGATCCAACCCGCAACATTGTCGAGAAAATACCTATCGTGCGTTACGGCGATGATCGTTCCCTCGTAACGCTGCAGGTGCTGCTCCAGCCACGCTACGGTCTCGGCGTCGAGATGATTAGTCGGCTCGTCGAGCAGAAGAATGTCAGGCTTTTGCAAGAGCAATCTGCACAGAGCGACGCGCCGTTTCTCGCCACCGCTCAAGGTCGCGATCTTTGTATCCGGCGGCGGACAGCGCAGAGCGTCCATCGCCATCTCAAGCCGTGAATCAAGGTCCCACGCATCTGCCGCATCGAGCTTTTCCTGCACTTGGCCCTGACGTTCGATCAACGCGTTCATCCCATCGTCATCCATCGGCTCGGCAAACTTCGCGCTGATCTCCTCATACTCTTTGAGCAGATCTACGGTCTCCTGAGCTCCTTCCTCGACGATTTCTTTGACGGTTTTTGCATCATCGAGCTTTGGCTCCTGTTCGAGATAACCGACCGAATAGCCCTGCGAAAAAACAACCTCGCCGTTAAAGTCCTTGTCCGTGCCCGCGATGATCCGCAGCAAACTCGATTTCCCCGCGCCGTTCAATCCCAGCACACCGATCTTCGCGCCGTAAAAGAACGAGAGGTAAATGTCCTTAAGAACAGGTTTCTTGTCGTAAAACTTACTGACCTTGACCATCGAAAAGATGATCTTGTTTGGTTC
>CAZMQR010000396.1:0-2226 GCA_964568325.1 uncultured Chloracidobacterium sp.
CTCATCTGCCGTTGCCGCAGCGTCAGTTTTGAGCACGACAAACGCCGTCACTTCCTCGCCATATAATTCGTCGGACACGCCGACGCAGGCGGCGGTCGCGACGGCCGGATGCCGATATAGAACATCATCGATCTCGCGCGGGTAGATATTCTCGCCGCCGCGAATGATCATGTCGGATTTACGGTCGGCTATGTGGTAAAAGCCGTCTGCGTCTCGATAACCGATGTCGCCGGTATGAAACCAGCCGCCGCGAAAGGCCTCGGCGGTCGCTTCCTCGTTTTTGAAATAACCCTTGAATACGTTGGGGCCGCGAAGGACGATCTCACCAAGCTCGCCGTCCGCGACCTCGTTATCACTTTCGTCAACAACCTGCATCTCATTGCCGATCGGCAAGCCGCACGAGCCCGGACGCCGTGTCGCGTTAGGCGGATTGAATGTCGAGCGGCACGTTGATTCGGACAAGCCGTAACCTTCGATGACGAGCACACCGAATGTCTCCTCAAACTTCCTTAACACCTCCGCCGGCACCGGTGCCGAACCGCACATGGCAAATCTGAGGGATGAGGGATGAGGGATGAGGGATGAATCGAAGGACGCCGTTTTAGCGAGCAGCATCGACAGCATTGTCGCGACCGAGCCGAACGACGTTATCTGATACTTTTCGATAATGTCCCAGAATCGCGAGGCAGAGAATTTCGGGGCGACGACAGTTGAGCCGCCTGCATAGAGAGCGGACATCGTGGTCACCGAGACGGCGTTCATATGAAAGAGCGGCATTACGGTCAGCAGGCGATCATCGGGGCCAAAGCCCATCCACTCAGTGATCTGACGAGCGTTGGCGATCAGGTTGCCGTGGGTGAGCAGACAGCCCTTCGGTTTGCCGGTCGTGCCGGATGTATAGATGATGATGGCGTCGTCGTCGGTTTGAATGTCGACGGAGCCGAGGTCGTCGGGCAAAGCTCCCGTTGCGGTTGCGATATCATCGAAAGGGATCGTCGGCAGCAACGAGGCTTCAGTCAGATCGAGTGTTGCGGGCGTTGAGCCCTTACTGACGTGCGGGCTACTGACACGCGGGCCACTAACAAGCAGCAACTTCGATTCCGAATTGCGGACGACCCACTCGACCTCTTCCGGCTTGAGCAGGGAATTGATCGGCCCGGCGACGGCACCGATCTTCCAGCAGGCAAAGTAGGCGATGATGTATTCCGGCGAATTGGGCAGCAGCAAACTGACTACGTCGCCCTTTCCGATCCCGCTCGCGTGCAGAAGGTTTGCCGTTTGGTTAACGGCAGCATCAAACACGCGATACGTCCACTCGCGTCCGTCCTGAACAGCCAAAAGGAACGGCTTATCGCCGTGCTGTAAGACACGGGTTTCCAACAGGTTGCGGACATTCTCTTTGCGCTCGGCCATTGCTTTTTTATAAGATTAGCATGTAATCAAGGGGTCCAGCATAGGCCTTTCTCCTCACCATGGCAGGCTGATCCGAACTCAGTAGTGCATATGCAGCGTACGGAATTGCATCGCGTTCCGGGGATATCCTTAACTTCTGTTTTACGAAATTATGAGAAAACTTTCAGCAGCTCTTCTTGCGATCATCATTGCGGCCGCGGCAAATCTCGCGAGCGCCCAGACCTACAGCAAGCTGGCCGACGACACGATCAAATACGTCAAGGCCGGAACATTCGGCAAGCCTGATGTTGCCAAGAAAACCGAGAAGCTCGCCATCGGCCAGGTTCGCGTTCACTTTAAGACCGTGACCTCTCGCTCATCGGCAAATGGCCGCAACTCGGCCGACGTGACGACCTATCTCGACAGCGACCTTACTACAGGCGATCTTGAGGAGATCGCAAACGAGTTTTACCGGTCATTGACGGCGAGCCTGAACAAGATCGGTATTGCGACAACATCGTTCGACGCCGTCAAGACGGCGGAGTATTACATTGACCGGCTTGCGAAACGTGCCGACGACAAGAATGCCGATTATGACGGCAAGCTCGGCCAGGCCTGGGTGTCTGTGAACGCATTTGACGGCCCCGTCCTGTTTCGCTGGCGACCGCAGGGCACGCCGGAGATCGTCGGATTTGGCCAGCTCAAGAAGATGGCAAAGACCGGCGAGACGGCGGGCGGCGACCTGATGATGATCGACGTCGTGCTCGATTTTGCGTCGATAATGCTGTCGGCCGACATCAAGCAGGATCGGCAGGGATGGTTCTACGGCGATCC
>CAZMQR010000397.1:0-2222 GCA_964568325.1 uncultured Chloracidobacterium sp.
ACGGGCTATGGATCGTGCGCAGAAGCTCTGACGGCCAGGCCGAATTCACGCCGTTCGGCACAACAGGTGATATTCCGGTGCCGGGCGACTACGACGCTGACAACAAATACGACCGTGCGGTCTATCGCGGCGGCATCTGGCACATGCTCAGATCAACGCAGGGCTACACAGGCGTCCAGTTCGGTGCCCCGACCGACACGCCGATGCCAAAGGCGTATATTCCGTAAGGAAAAGTTCAGAACCGGGAGCGGTAGCGGCCGGATTCTTTCAGGCCTAAGCTGATCAGCGTTTGAAGAATCCGGTCGCTACCGCTCCCGGTTCTGATTTGAGTGGGACACAAGAAAGCTAACTCAGGATTGCCGTTGGCTTTAGCCAACGGGCTAAAGCCCGATTCCATTGTTCCGGCCAACCGTTGCCTGAAGGCAACAGCAATCAGGCAACGGCAGGCGACACACGCGGGCAAGGTGCCCGCGTTCCGACAGAAACACACCCGGGACGGGCTAACCGGTCTTGGCGGCGGTCGGGATGGTGTGGGCTGGTTGGATGCCCGACAAAGACATTAGGCCGAGACGTGTGAAGTTAATTGATTCGCCCAGAATGCGCACGGCTTCAGCCGGGGCGTGAAAGCCCATTGAGTTCTCGGCCTCGACAAAGTCGAGATAGAACTGTGCCTTTCGCTGGTATTCGCGCGGCTGTAGCAGATCGCTCTCCGGGCGGCCGTTGTTCTTAGCAGCCTCGATCTGGTTGATCAGGTCGATGAGTGCATTCATCGCCAGGTCGCGCATTTGATACGTGCGAGTCTGGATGGCCTCGGCGCGGAATTTTAGCTCGGACTCGTCTCCTTTGTGGCACGTCTGGCAGGCCTGGTTGATGTTGAGCAGCGGACTTCGGACGTGATGATCGCTGATCTTCATCGAACCCTCACGCTTGTAGGGCATATGGCAATCGGCGCATGAGACGCCCGCGCGCGCATGGACGCCCTGACTAAACATCTCAAACTCAGGATGCTGGGCCTTCAAAACGTCGGCCCCGGTGCGTTTGTGCACCCAATCCTTGTGTTTGACCTCGTCGTAATAGGCGAGGATGTTCTCGATCTTGAGGCCGTTCTGCCACGGGTAGGTCAGCGTCTTGCCTTCACCCTTGAAGTAATATTCTACGTGGCATTGGGCACACACATATGTGCGCATCTCTTGCCGTGTGGCGTCGCGATTGACGTCGTAATCGCTAACGCCCTGAGACGCCTTGAACGCCTTGAGGCCGTTCATTAGGGCCGGACGCGTAACACGAAGCGCCATCGTCATTGCGTCGTGGCAATCGAGGCACGAAACGGGATGGCTGACCTCGCGGCGGGCCACGCCGTAGCCAAGCGCGTTGAGCGCATCAAAACCTTTGAAAATGTCGCCGTTGCCGAGGCGTTTGTATGCCGTGTATGCCGACGCGTGGCAATTCACGCACGAGCCGGGCTGCTTAACGACATCCTGCCGCTGCGTGAATGTCTGGTCTTCGAGCATGAAAGCGTGGCCCCTTTCTTCGCGAAAATCGACAGCAAATGCGTAGCCGTCCCACATGGTCTTGAGGCGTGGATCTTCCTCAAGCCGCGACTGCGCGACGATCGAGCGAGGATCCGAGTCCTTTGGCGTCTTGGCGATCGCCTCACTGCCGCCGTAACGCGTGCGGACCTGATCTACGGTGCGTTTATAGCCGTCGTACTGCAGCGGGAAATTCTTGCCCCATATCGCAGGATCGTCCGTGTCGTCTGTAAGCTCAACGACGCGAAAGAAGGGGTTTCGCCCCTCCTGCTTGCGCTCAAAGATATTTGTCAAGAGCGCGGCGCCCGCGATCGACCCGACAGCGGCGATCAGTGCGACAAGCACGATCAGACGCAAACTGTGGCGGCGTTTTGGCTGTGCGGCAGTAGTCTCTTTTTTTTCGTCTTCCATGGCTTTGTCTAGTGCATATGCCCGACCGAGCGGTGACAGCGGATGCATGAGATATCGTCGTCGGGGTCTGCACGGTGCGGAGTGATCGATGCGGTCAGGTCTTGATGGCAATGGCGGCATGAGGCCTCGGTGACCTGGCGATTTCGCTCAGTTATCTGGATCGGCTCGTGAAAATTATTAAAAGTGAAATAGTACGAATGCCAGAAGCCATTCGACGCCTTTGTGTAATACTTGCCGAGAAGCGAATCCGGCGGCGTATGGCAATCGTTACAACTGGCCACG
>CAZMQR010000398.1:0-2208 GCA_964568325.1 uncultured Chloracidobacterium sp.
CCTGTCTAATGAAATATCGTCTGTCCATACTCACTGCTTAGACGCTATCAATCCCGTGATAGTCAATAAAAATGCGGCCCGTGTCCGTAGCCCGACCGTGAGGGAGGGCGCCCGTCCACCTCACATCTCTCATTCGAATCGCGACAACAGGCCCACCGACTTCGACTGTGACGTAACGCCGCAGAATCGGCGCCCTCCCTCACGGTCGGGCTACAGACACGAATACCTCATCGATAAATATCCACGGATCGCCGCCGGCTCCGGGATGCCATGACGGGATCTTGCCGATGTTGTGGGCGCGAACGCGGACGTATCTCGCTCTGGGAAATGGCGATGCCGCCAAGTGAGATCCCCGAGGACTCAAAGTCGTCGAACGAAACTCCTTTATTGTCGGCGTCATCTCGCTTGTTGAAAACTTCGGATCGATCGTGGCGATGGGCGTGAAGTCTGACCCGTCTGATGACGCTTCGAACTCGATCCGTGCGGGTATCCAAATCCACGGCCCCGCGACTTGTAGGAAACTCGCTCCGACCTCGCGAATTTCCGTCTCCCGTTGCAGATCGATCACCGCCTCATACGGCCTGCCCTGAATGCCCTGCCACTCGCCGCTCGCAAAATTTGTCGTGCCGCGAATGCCGTCGATGATCGCATTATCGCCGCCGCCGGTGTATTGCGGACTGTAGCCCGATAGGACTTTGACGGTCCAATCGTGCGGACGACGCGTCAGAACGGCTTCAACAGGAGAGCTTGCCGTGCCATTTGCGCCGATAGCGACGGCCTTGACCGTCGTTGTGCGGTCGATGCTGAAGGGAGCGGTGTAAACCTCTGAATTACTCGTTGGAACGCTGCCGTCGGTGGTGAAATAGATTTTCGCGTTCCGAGTAAGCGTCGATATCGTTACGGTCGTGTTATCAGCAAATGTGCGTTCGCCTGTGATCATCGGAACGGCGACGGTATCTATATCAAGCTGCGAAACTGGAAATTCATTAAATGCCGTTTCGACCGGCTGGTCGGTCATCGCAAATTCCAACACGCCGCCGCGCATAATGTCCTGATGCGTGATGAACGCTTTCTTGTACGGAGCGCCGTTGAGCTTTGCGTTGAGAATATATCTGTTTTTCGACGAGACATTTTTTGCACGGATCGTAAATGTCTTGCCGTTCTCCAGCCGATATGTCATTTCGGGAAACAGCGGTGAGCCAACGGCATAAACGGGCGAGCCAGGAGCGACCGGGTAGAAACCGCCGGCGCTCATAATGTACCACGCCGACATCTGTCCGCAGTCTTCGTTGCCGATCAGGCCGTCCGGTGCGTTCTTGTAAAATTCGTCAAATATCTGACGGACGTATTTCTGCGTTTTCCACGGTTCTTGCGCGTAGTTGTAAAGATACGCGATATGGTGCGAAGGCTCGTTGCCGTGTGCGTATTGGCCGATCAAACCGGTCAGGTCGGCCTGTTCGCGGCCCGAAAGTTTGGCGCTGGTAGTGAATAGCTCATCGAGCTTTGCGACAAACTTCTCACGCCCGCCCATCAGCGTCATCAGGTGCGAAACGTCTTGCGGCACGAAAAACGAATACTGCCACGAATTGCCTTCGGTAAAGCCAAAATTGACCTCGGTCGGCGAAAACGGCTCGACAAAACCGGCGTTCTTCTTGGCACGGAAAAATCCGGTCTTGGTGTCCAAGAGATTTTCGAAATAGCGGGCACGCTTTTCGAACGCCAGCTTGTCCAACTGATTTACGAAGCCGATGTCACCTCGGAAGCTTTTGGTTTCACCCGGCTTCGGGTTCGGGATTCTGGCCAACTTCGTATCGGACAGCACCTTCGCCATCTGTGCGATGCACCAATCGTTGTAGGCATATTCGAGCGTCTTCGAGACCGATTCGTTCTCGTCCTCCATCGAGATGTATCCGCGTTTCTTGTAACCAGCGAGTCCGAAATGGTCGAGTTCGGCGGAGTGCTTCGACGCGGCGTAGGCTTTTTCGTAATCGAAACCTTTGATGCCCTTTGCCATCGCGTCGGCGATCACAGAAACGGCGTGATAGCCGATCATCGTGTCCGTCTCTTCACCCCACAATTCCCAAACCGGCAGCCGCCCGCCCTGCTCGTAAATGCGAATGAACGTGTTGATAAAATCAACCGTCCGTTTTTGATCGATGATCGTATAAAGCGGATGCGCCGCGCGGAATGTGTCCCAGAGGGAGAAAA
>CAZMQR010000399.1:0-2195 GCA_964568325.1 uncultured Chloracidobacterium sp.
TGGCCTCGCTCGGTGAGTTGGCCAATCTGAAGTTCGGCACAGACGCCGCCGCCGAAGCACCGGCCGCGGAAACTCCTAAGAAAAAGGAAAAGGCCAAAAAGGGAGCCGCCGCACCGGAGCCCGTGAGCGAAACTCCCGCCGAGGAACCGGCACCTGAGGCCGAGGCCGCGCCCGAAGCCGAATCACCGGCCGACGAAGCCACGGTAGCTGTAGAAGAAGCCGCCGCCGCAGAGACTGCTCCCGAGCCTGAAGCAGTCGCGGAACCGGCCGCAGGTGAAGCGCCGGCCGCCGAGACCGAACCAGTGGCGGAGGCCGCTACTGAACCGGCCGTTGAGGAAACTCCGGAACCTGAGGCAGCCGCCGAACCTGCTGTGGAGACAGCCGAGACTGCTGACGCACCGGCCGCTGAGGCCGAAGAACCGGCAGCCGCTGAAGCAGCGAATACTCCCACTGGAGAGACCGATACCGCTGAGGACGCAGAGACAAAGGCAGCCGAAGGCGCAAATTGATCAAGGGCATTACGGGATCTAGTCTTTTTTTGGAGAACTAACGGACATGACAAAAGCTGATCTGGTTGAGAGGGTCGCCCGGGAAGCCGACATGACCAAGAAGGATGCGGAACAGCTCGTGGAGATCATCTTCGACAGCATTACGGGCACGTTGAATAAGGGCGAGAAGATCGAACTTCGAGGATTTGGCAGCTTTAGGGTGCGTGAGCGAAATTCGCGAAAGGGCCGTAATCCGAAAACCGGCGCCACGGTTGACATTCCCGCCAAACGAGTCGCCTACTTCAAGCCCGGCAAGGAACTCAAAGAGTTAATAAATAAGAGCGAATAGGTGGACGTTCTCTGGAGCCCATGGCGCTTTGATTACATTTCTCGCGGCCCCGAAACGTCGACCGGCGGCTGCGTGTTCTGCGAGATACTCAAAAGCTCGGCCAGCGATGAGGAGAAGTTCATTCTCCGGCGGGCCGAGCATAATTTTGTCATTCTCAACATCTATCCCTATACATCGGGCCACCTGATGGTCGTGCCTTACGAGCATTTCGCTTCGCTTGACGAGGCCCCAAAAAACACGACCGACGAGATGATGGACCTGGCAAAGCGGGCACAGGCCGCGATCTCGGAGGTCTACAGACCTGACGGCATCAACCTGGGCATGAATCTCGGCAAGGCCGCCGGAGCGGGCGTCGAGGGCCATTTTCATATGCATGTGCTTCCCCGCTGGGTCGGCGACGCCAATTTCATGACTGCGATCGGCCAGACGCGCACCATTCCTGAGACGCTAACCGATACCTATGAAAGGTTGAAAGGCAGGATCTAAAGGGCCGATTCGACCTTTGGGACGACAAGATAAGCCGCCAGCAGATTGACGAAGATCAGCCCCGTCAGAATGATCGGCGGCAGGAACGTGAATACGGCCATTACTGCAAAAATGGCCCCGAAGACGATCAGATTGATGCCGATGATGCCTTTCATGACGTTGGGCTCGGTCTGTTTCCACAGCAGATAGCCGAGTGTAAGGCCACCTAGGAGGCACACGAACGAGAAGCACGAACTCAACGCCGTCATCAGGTTCGCCGCCGTCGGATGAAAACCGCCGCCCATGTCGAAGCGGTGCGTCGTCATCAGCGTCATCATCTGCCGTTCGGTGTCGTTCGATGCCTCCGGCCTCACGAACAGGCTCAGCGAATGCAGCAACGCGGTCAGCAATTGAAATATCACCGCCGCCGCGAGCCAGAATGTATAGCGTCTGAGCATATTACTTGCGCAGCCCGAAATAGCCGATGGTGGCATAGTAGCCGGGAAAGACCTTCATATGGACCTTACCGAGGTACTCCTCCGGGCCGATCTCGACGATCTCGTCAAGGATGATGCGTATCAGGAACGGGTTCTCCGGTGAGTCGTAATCGAGCTTGAACGTCTCGATGGCGGGATCTCTGAATCCCGGCCCGGTCAACGTCTTGAAGTAATAGGCATCGGTGTTGCCATCCGTATTTTGACGAAACCGCTTGTAGAGCGGCGTCATTAGCTTTAGAAGTTTCGCTCCGGTCGGCGTAAAGATATTGAAGCCGAGATCGTTTGACGATTCGAACGATTTTCCAAGCCATGGCACCGGCCCGCCTCCGAGCAGATAGGCGGCCCCGCGATAGAAGCCGTCCGGCGCGGGGTCGGGCAATCGGCCTGTAAGAAACT
>CAZMQR010000400.1:0-2150 GCA_964568325.1 uncultured Chloracidobacterium sp.
TCTCGTGATCGAGGATCTGTCCGAGCTTCTCGCTGCTCAGCGAGCATCGGCATGGCAGGAGGTCGCCCGGCGGATGGCGCACTAGATCAAGAATCCTCTTACGCCGATCCAGTTGTCTGCCGAACGCATTGCTAAGCGCTTCGACCGAACCGGTCATACCGATATGGGCAGCGGCAAACGAGTCAATGACAAGGGCCCGATCGGTGACGTCGTTAACGAGAGTACCGCGACTATCATTCGCGAGGTTAGTTCGCTGAAGGCGATGGTGGACGAGTTCTCACGCTTTGCGCGCCTACCCGAGACGGTTCTCGAGCCGGGCGACATCAAGGGTGTGGTTCGTCAGGCCGTAGCGTCCGTCGAGGGGCGATTTCCCGACGTGGAGATCGAATTTGCTGAAAACGGCTCGCTGCCTGATATACTGCACGACGCCGAACAGATCAAACGGGTATTTGTAAACCTGATAGACAATGCCGCCGAGTCGTTCGACGACTCGAGTTCGCAGAAATATGTCCGGATCACCGCCCGTCACGACGCTTCACGTGACCTGATAGTAGCCGAAGTCACAGACAATGGCCGTGGTATTGCCGAGCCGGACCTGCAGAGGTTGTTTCAACCATACTTCTCGACAAAAGGGCGCGGCACCGGGCTTGGCCTTGCCATCGTAAAACGCATTATCACGGACCACCACGGTCGCATCAATGTGGAGCCGAACCAGCCTAACGGGTCAAAGTTCATCATCGAATTACCTGTCGATTGAATGCACAATACTATTCTCATAGTCGACGACGAGCCGGGCATTCGAGACACACTTCGCGGTGTGTTGCAGGACGAGGGCTTTGACGTCGAGACAGTGGCAACAGGTGAGGAATGCTGTGAGAGAGCAGTCAGTAAAAGGTACGCCTGCATTCTACTGGACATTTGGCTCGGTGACGGCATCGATGGCCTCGAAACGCTACAAAAGCTAAAGGACGACGGCTGTGGTGCTGCGGTTGTGATGATCTCCGGCCACGGCAATATCGAGACCGCCGTCCGTTCGACCAAGCTCGGCGCTTTCGACTTTATCGAGAAGCCGCTCAGCCTTGAACACACTGTTGTTACCGTCAAGAACGCGGTTCGTCAACGGCAACTCGAACTAGCGAATGCCCAACTAAGGAGCGACCTTGCTGAAAGATACGTGATGGTCGGCGAATCGGTGGCGATGCGTGCACTTCGCAAACAGATCGCGGTGGCCGCCCCGACCGATGGCCGCGTCCTGATCTCAGGCGAGAGCGGCACGGGTAAAGAGCTGGTCGCCCGAGCTATCCACGCACAGTCAAAGCGGGCGGCATTACCGTTCGTTGAGATCAATTCCGCTGCCATTCCGGAGGAGCTTGTCGAAAGCGAGCTTTTTGGACACGACAAGGGAGCGTTCTCTGGGGCCACAAAGGCCAAGAAAGGGAAGTTCGAGGCAGCTGACGGAGCGACGCTTTTTCTGGACGAGATAGGTGATATGTCCGCCAGCGTGCAGGCCAAGATGCTGCGTGTGCTCGAGGAACAGCGGTTTGAGCCGGTGGGCAGCAACACGCCCATCAGCGTTGATGTTCGAGTGATTTCCGCCACGAATAAACCACTCGACAGTTTGATCGAGAACGGCAAGTTTCGCCCTGATCTCTTTTACAGGCTGAATGTCATTCCGTTCCAGGTTCCGCCGCTGCGAGAGCGTATTGAAGACATTCCTGCCCTCATCGAGCACTTCAACATTCGTTTCTCGGCCGATTACGGCCGCCCGCGAAAGGAATTTGCTGCGGATGCGATCGATGCTCTCGCTGTCCATACCTGGCCGGGCAATGTCCGCGAACTAAGGAACACCGTCGAACGGATAGTCATCATGAACCAACGGTCGCAGATCGCCGCGGTTGACTTGCCTCCACTCGACAGCGCGTCTGACCTCGAAAACGTCAAGGCGGCGAGTTTTCGATTCCCATCGTTCAAAGATGCCACCGATGCCTACCAACGTGAATTCATTCGGCACAAGCTGGCTGAGCACGGCGGTAATGTTTCGCAGGCGGCGGATTCGATGGGCGTTGACCGCAGCCATCTGTATCGCCGGATGCGGAATTTGGGTATCAAATAGGTGCTAATGAAGAAGATATGATGCTAAGCACGGTCCG
>CAZMQR010000401.1:0-2139 GCA_964568325.1 uncultured Chloracidobacterium sp.
GGGGTTTGTCGCGCTCGCCATTTCGCGGACAAACAGCGAAACGATCGCGGCCGGCACCGACGAGGCGGAGACCAAGGCATTCGAAGCTGCGAACGCCAGCCTTGAGGTGCTGACACGAAACTTCAACAAGGTATTTGAGACAAAGTTAACGATCGATGCGACGGATATCACGCGGATTGAGGGACAGACGCCGCCGGGATTTGATACGTCTTATCAGTTCAATCAACTGGTCACGCAGACGCAGGCGACGAAGGACGTCGTAATGACCGGCGAGATGTTTCAGGGCCTCAACGCTCGCCGCGACGAATGGCAGCTCGACACGACCGCGCTGGACCGCAACACCGGCGTTCAGGTCGCGCTTCGCCGCAAGTTTCTCAATAATCGCATTCCGGTGTTCCAGTTCGGCATCTTTTACGATGATGACCTAGAGTTCCATCCCGGCCCGCGATTTGATTTTGGCGGCCGCGTGCATTCCAATGGCTCGCTCTTTATGCAGGCGAACGACGGCCTGTATTTCTCGTCCAAGGTCAGCACCGCAAAGCATATCTTCACCGATGTTTCAAAGAACGGGGCGCCGTGGACGAACTGGGACGATGAGGTTTACATCAAGAACGCCGCCGGTACTTACGTGCAGCTTGCATATAACAAGGGAAGCGTGCTGAATACCGTGATAAACGGCTCGCCGGCGACGACGTCGCCTTTGCCGACCGCCTACAATTCCGCGACGTGGATCGCAAATCAGAATCTCTTTCAGGGCAATCTGCTCGCCTATACCAAGCCGCTCCAGCTTCCGATCAAGATCAACAGCGATCTGGCCGCGCAGGGCCTCGACAATGTTGAGATCGCAAAGCGAGGCAAGAACGTCGGCGATCTCTGGAACGACACGACCGGCAGCGTTTCGTCGCCGAGCATAGTCCCGGTCGTAGCGACCACCGAAGATGACAAGGTTACAGCCGCAGAGCGTTATTACAACAAGACGGGAATCCGCGTTTCGCTTGCAAACAGCAAGCAGCGGCTGCCCGGTTGTGCGACTTCGACGGGGACGGCCGTGAGCACGGCATGCGGCGTCAGGTTGGATGGCGACGCGGGCGGCCAGACTGCGGGCTCGATCACGGGCAATCGTGGTTACGTGCCGCGTGCGATGACCGGTTCGCCCGCCTATCAGGCCACGGCTGTAAACGGCAGGCGATTCAATACGGGCGGCAACGGCGGCGGCGAGACGTGGATCAAGATAGAGACCGTTGTCTTTAATCCGGCGACGATCCGCTATGACACGCAGGACATCACGCAGGATATGCTCGCGCTGGGCGTAACTCAGGCGGCGCCGAACGACAGCACGCTGACGATCACAACCCCTTCGAACTACAATACGAACGGCATTGACGGCCGCACCGTCTTCAGGTTCCAGCGCTGGCACATCAATGGGCCAAACATCCCGAACTCCGGCTACATCTCGGTCGCGGGCACGTATAATTACGTCGCGCCGGGCACGGTATCGTCGAGCAGCAACGCCTGCACCGGCACCGCGACGCTTACGGCCGTTGACAACGGCACGATCACCGGTTCGCCGACATATTTCCCGAATAACTTCGCCGGCGACGAGCGTTTTGTGATGCGGAATGCGACAGTGACCGGTGGCCCCGGTGCCGGTCTCACCTGCATCGTGCCGTTTCCGATCAACATGTTCGATACGCGCGAAGGGCTTTATAACGATACGACGAGCACATTTGATCCTGTCGCCACTTACGGCACCAATGTTCCCTGGGCGGGCGTTATGAGCATGGTCGAGATTGACGTTTACAATCTCAAACGCTTTCTCGATGGCAACTGGAACTCGATGATGCCGACGGGCACGCCTTACTACACGGCGACGGGCCACGTGCTTCGCTCGACCGACATCCCGCAGAATAACGGCTGGGTCGTGTATCTCTCTGATCGTCGCGGTGATTTTGATTTTGACGGCGAGTACGACATGGAGGACATTTACGGCCAGAATGACGGGATCATGCAGCCGGGTGAGGACGTGAACAACACGACCAATCTCCAAGCCGACTACACGAACGAGGCCGTTCGCTATACCGGCTCATCAAATGTGATCCAGCCGGCCATCGCGGCGGTATTTGATCACAAGTTTTATCG
>CAZMQR010000402.1:0-2126 GCA_964568325.1 uncultured Chloracidobacterium sp.
GTCGAATCTGCGTGCAAATGCGCCTGCAAATTTGCGCCGCGATGCCCTTAAGGCCGACCTCGTCGCGATGTTGACCAATTCGACTGCCGCGTGCGGGATCGGTTATTTAATGGGATCACCGGGCGGCAATTCGAATAATGGGTACACAGTGACGGCCCGCACCTGCGCGGTGGGCAACCTGAGCTTTGCTCACGAGCTTGGCCACAACATGGGAAGTCACCACAATCCGGAGAATGGGGGTACGGCGACATATCCATACAGCTACGGGCACTACGTTAATGGCGGCTTTCGCACGGTTATGTCATATGTAGATCCCTGCACGTCGGGGTGCCCGAGGGCGCCGTACTTTTCGAATCCTGCCGTCTTTTATCAAAACACGCCAACCGGTGTTGAGGACGCGCGTGACAACACACGCTCGATCAATAACACCGCAGACTGGATAGCAAACTACCGTTACAGCGGGCAAAGCATCACGCTTGGCAACTACAACGGGAATGAGATCGTGCCCCGTAATTTGCATCTCAGCATGATCTGGACCAGCAATAATGTTCCCGGAGAACTGAAGATCGAATTGTCCTACGATGGCGGCACGACATGGCGGACCCTGTTTAACCCAACGCCAAACGACAATCAGGAGTACTTTTCATTTGGCCCGCGTGTCACAAAACGGGCGCGGGTGCGAATAACAAGCCTTGAGAATCCGCACGTCAGCGACACGAGCACGGCAAATATATCTATCAGATGACAAAGTCCGACGCCCCACGTTTGCGAGTTCTGACAGACGATTACCTCCGCCTCGAGCAAAAGCTAAAGCTCGGCGGCGGCCCCGAAAAGGTCGCAAAGGTCCACAAGCAGGGCAAACTCACTGCACGCGAGCGCATCGATCTCCTGCTCGACAGGGATACATTTTCGCAGGAGATCGGCCTACTCGTTGCCTACGATGAGTATGATGGCCAGGCACCCGCGGCGGCCGTCGTGACGGTTGTCGGCAGGATCGCGGAGCGCGAGTGTGTCATCGTTGCCAACGACGCCACGATCAAGGCCGGTGCGTGGTATCCCGAGACGATAAAGAAGATCTTACGAGCGCAGGAGATAGCGATGCGGAATCGCGTTCCGATCGTGTATCTCGTTGATTCTGCAGGTGTTAATCTGCCGTATCAGGGCGGTGTATTTCCGGGCCAATACGGCGCGGCGCGGATCTTTTATTACAACTCGATCATGCGACATTATCTGAAGGTGCCGCAGATCGCCGCCGTTATGGGAATGTGCGTCGCCGGCGGCGCCTATCTGCCCGCGCTCAGCGACGTGATCCTGATGGTCGAGGGCACGAGCTTTATGGGCCTCGGCGGCGCAAACCTCGTCAAAGGCGCCACCGGCCAGACCATCGACAACGAAACCCTCGGCGGCGCGATGACCCACAACTCGATCTCCGGCGTCGCGCACTATAGGACAAAGGACGACAAAGAGTGCATTGCAAAAATACGTCAGCTAATAACCGAGCTGCCAACGCCATACAGGGCAGAACCACCTGCGTTAGCAGGTGGCACTCAAGTTAATTCGAAGGGCGGGTCTGCTCCACCCGCTAACCCGGGCGGTTCTGCCCTGTATGACCTGCTTCCGTCCGATCACCGCGCGCCGTATGACATGCACGCCGTTTTGGGCACATTCCTTGACGGCCCGATCGACGAATTCCAGGCTGATTTTGCCAAAGAAATGATCTGCGGCACGGCGCGCATCGGCGGCCATCTCGTCGGTGTGATCGCAAATTCACGGGCCATGTCAAAAAGCAAGACTGGCCCGCGTTTCGGCGGTATCGTTTATACGGAATCCGCAGAGAAGACGGCCTACTTCATTGAAAACTGCGACCGTCACGACACGCCGCTCTTGTTTGTTCAGGACGTCTCCGGCTTCATGGTCGGTGCGGATGCAGAGCACAGTGGCATCATTCGAGCCGGAGCGCGATTTGTCGAAGCGATGGCGACGGCGAAGGTTCCCAAGCTCGTGCTAACCATCAATCACGCCAGCGGAGCCGGCTATTACGCGATGGCGGGCCAAGGATTCGACCCCGATTTCATCTTCTCACTCCCGACGGGCCGCATGGGCGTGATGGAAGGCGACAGCGCCGT
>CAZMQR010000403.1:0-2126 GCA_964568325.1 uncultured Chloracidobacterium sp.
GGACATCGATAAGATCGGCCTCGTAGCGGACAAGAAGAAGGGCGGCGAACCGTCCCAGTAGATCTGGACGTTCAAACGACCGAGGTAATTGAAATATGTCTATGTCAGTAAGCGCCGGCGGTGAGGGCGGCGCAACACCACATATTAACGTGACGCCGTTGATCGACGTGCTTCTGGTGCTGTTGATCATCTTTATGGTCATCACGCCGCTCAAGCCGAGCCGGTTTGAGGCAAAGGTCCCTGCGGAGCCAAAGGATCAGCAGGATGTCAACGTCAAGCCCAATCCCCTGACACTCGTCGTGGCGATCAACAAAGAGACCCGTGGTGTCACGCTGAACAATGAGGCGTTTGGCGATGTCACAGACACGGAAAAGCTCGGCAATAAGCTTCGCGAGGTGTTTAAGGAACGCGAGAACCAAGGTGTGTTTCGTGAAGGGACAAACGAGATCGAAAAGACGATCTTTATCAAGTCGCCGAAATCAGTCAGATACGGTGATGTCGTAAAGGTGATCGACGCGGCGAAAGCTGCGGGCGCCTCGCCGATCGGGCTTCAGATCGACGATCTGTCAGAGTAATTTGCCGCATCTGCTCGTGACCGGACGCTCGTCCGGCCGCAGGCGGCGTGAACGGAGTCAAATGATGAGATTCTCTCGTGTTGGAATCATCGCTCTTTTAGCTGTCACTGTATTGGCAGGGGCGAATTGCGGCTATTACAACCGTGTAATGGCCCGTAAGGATCTGGTTGACGGCTCGGCCGCCTACAAGAATCGTAAGTTCGATGAGGCCCAGACGCTGTTTAAGAAGGCGGTGGCTCGCGATCCCAAGGGCGATTACCTTGAGGGTAGGATGGCTCAGCTCTTTCTGGCAAGGACGCTCCATTCGCAGTATATCGGCAACCGAAAGGACACAGCGAAGGCCGAGCAGGCCATCGTTGAGTACCAGAAGGCACTTGCATTCGACCCGAATGACCAGAGCTCCTACAAGGCGATAGCGAGCCTGTACGAGAACCTCCAGAAGTCGGACGAGTGGCTTGATTGGGTGACAAAGCGCTCACAGAATGCGAGCATCCCACCTGAACAGAGGGCTGAGGCGTTTACGTCGCTTGCAGCAAAGAAGAACAGCTGTGCCACGGACATCTCTGACACCGAGGCGACCAAGAAGAAGACGACGAAGGACGGCAAGCCTGCCTACACATACGTCAAACCGGCCAACAGTGAGGATTTTGAGAAGCTTAAGCAGTGCATTGCCGATGGAATGCAGCTGATCGATCAGGCGATCGCTCTCGAGCCCGACACGGTAAAGAATGCTGCGAGTATCAATATCAAGAGCCTCTCGGATGCGGACCTCAAGGCCAAGCAGGACCTGCTCAAGGTGTTTGAATCGGCACGCTCCTACAAGACGAGCCTCTTGTATCAGTCATCATTCCTGGCCGAGATGGAAGGCCGCGGTGAGGATCACACTCGGCTTAAGGCCGAGGCTGATGCCTACCGCAAGAAGTTTCTCGAATTGAGCGATATCGGCAAGAATATCCAAGCCGAGATCGATGAGCGTGCGGCCGCAAAAGAGGCCGAGGCCACCGGTAACAAGAACGGCAAAACCAACGCTAACGCCACGTCAAACAAGTAACAGCGTTTTTCTTTCCAACTTGGACGATGCTCAATTACAATTTAATTGAGCATCGTTTTTTCAATTGCGAATTACGAAATATGAGTTTCGATGCGCCGGTCGTAATTCGCAACTGTTGATTCGTAGTTCAGTTTATGATCAGGATCGAGGACGTCATCGAAAAGGTCCAGGCAAGTCGGCCAAATGCCGATATCGATCTGATCCGCCGCGCGTACGTGTTCTCGGCCCTGCATCACAGCGGCCAGAAGCGGGCGTCAGGCGAGCCATACCTCGTTCACCCGATCGAAGTGGCGTCGATCCTGGCCGATATGCGGCTCGATGAAGTTAGTGTCTCGACGGGATTGCTGCACGACGTCGTCGAAGACACACTGGTCGATCTCGACACGATCCGCGCGACGTTTGGCGACGAGATCACGACGTTAGTTGATGGGCTGACAAAGATCGCCAACATCAGCGACCTTTCAACAGAAGAGCAACAGGCCGAGAATGTTCGCAAGATG
>CAZMQR010000404.1:0-2121 GCA_964568325.1 uncultured Chloracidobacterium sp.
GATAAGACCGGCGTGTGGTTCCAGAACAACAAAGCGACCATCCAGGACTGGGCGACCAGTTCGGGTAACGCTATCTACGGTCTGATAGGTGCCCTAGTCGATTTTGCCTCGTGGATCAACAATAATCCGCTGGCCGTCCGCATCCTCGCCGGCGTCTGGACCGGCGGTCTGTCAGAATCTGCGATCAGCACCTACAAGAGCCTTGAGTCAATGGGCGAGAAACGTCGGATGGGCGATGCGATCACGACGAAAATGAAGCCAGACGGAACATTCGACCTGACCCCAGTGGCCACACAGCGGACACCAGGACCGACCGGCTACTTCACACCGAAGCCCGGCAAGGCTCCTCGGATCGGAGGGGCGGGCGGCGGGGCCCCTAAGATAACCGAGGAACAGAAGCAGGCTCAGGACCTGCAACGCACGATCAACTCGTTGCGGGGCGAGATCGAATTCTTTGGGCAAGACACCGAGGTCGCGGCACTGCAGCAGCGATATTTTGGTGAGGCCATGCTCGGTGCAAATCAGGTTCTGTTCGACCAGGCAAAGGGACTCGCCGCAAATATCGACAAACTAAAAGCGGACAAAACGGCCCGCGAGGATGCTGCCGCCGCCCAAAAGAAATACGACGATGCTCTGAGAGGTATTGGCGAGGGCATAACGAAGTCGAAAACGGACTCCAGAAATGAAGGGGTTCAGCAGTTATCTCAGTTACAGAAAGAGATCGAACTCGGCCGCGAGCTAAATGACGTGGACCTGCAGCATATTGCCAATGTGCGTGAGCTTACTGAATTTGCTGACCAGACAAAGGCACTCCAGACGGAATATGCGGGACAGGTAAAGGATTTTCGATTTAAGGAGATGGCTGACCAGCGGCAGGAACTCATTAACAAGGGACAAGCCGCCGTTCTGGACAAGGAGAAGATACAGAACCTCAAAGATCAGATCGCTCTGAAAAAGGCGGTGCGGTCACTGGAAGGCGATCTAAGCGGTCAGCTTGCCGAGCTAAACGAACAGTACCGGACGGGTGCTGAGGTCACCACAGTATTCCGCGTCGAGCAGGAGCTGCTCAAGGACACTTATAAAGGGCTGTCAGACGAGCAGCGACAGCATATCCTCGCGACGGCGGCTCAGGTCGATGCGATGAAGGCGGCGATCAAAGCTCAGGAAGAGGCAAAGCGTCAGTACGACGAATTCAGGAACACGATCCTCGAGGGCCTCGAGGCACTCGAGGGCGGTGCCGGCAACTTCTTCAAATGGATGGTGGACCGGTTCAGGCGAATGCTGCGGGAGATGGTCGCTGACTGGCTGGCGTCGAAGTTCTTCAACCTGTTTTTCAAGGGCGGCAATTCGCAGATACAGCAGCAGAATGGACAGGGCGGCGGAATTCTCGGCGGGATATTGAACGGCATCTTCGGCGGCGGGGCGGCGACGGGGCCGGGCGGGACGCCAAACTGGAACCCGAACGCGGGCGGCGGCATATCGGGATCGGTCGGCGTGACGCCGCCGGGCGGTGGTTCGTGGGGGCCGATACTCGGCGAGCCTTCGGGACGTGCGGGCGGGACGGGCACGAATATCGCGGGCGGCGGCTTTTTTGGCAGCCTCAAGGACCTGTTCAAACCGAGCCGAAACCCGATCACGGGCAAGATGAACTCACAGCTCGCCGGCACGCTCGGCGGCATCGGTGCGATCGCGTCGGTCGTGGGCGGCTTTATACCGGGCAAATGGGGCAATGTCGTCTCGATGGCCGGAATGGGAATGTCGATAGGGGCGATGTTCGGTGGCGGCTTAGGGGCGGCGATCGGGGCCGGTATCGGAGCCATCGCGGGCCTGTTCATGGGCGACCCGAAGAAGAAGCGGGACAAGAAGGAAAAGATGCCGCAGCTCGAAAAAGGCTTTACCGACGCGATGATGGAGCTCCGCCGCCTGTTGTCAGACCGCAACGCCCTGCTCGCAAATCCTGACGGCATCGTCGCCCAGGCGATGGACATCCGAAACCAGATCAAGAACGGTTTCGGCATCCAGATGGAGTCGAAGAAATACCAGAAGATAATGAAGGAGCGGATCGCCGTCAATCTCGAACGGGCCGACGAGCTGATCAAGCAGATCAAGGACCTCGCCGAG
>CAZMQR010000405.1:0-2099 GCA_964568325.1 uncultured Chloracidobacterium sp.
GTCCGAGTCGAAGCGATATTGTCGTTGCCCAAGTCGGATGACCGGCAACTGATTCGTCCGCACCAACTCGTAGATCCTCTGACGATCAACCCGGAGAAGTTCGGCCACCTCATCTACCATTAGAATTGCTTTTTCCATTCCATTCACTCCCTTTAAAACAAATGACCCAGCGGGCAAATCGGCCACGCTGGGTCAAAGTTAATTCAATAGAAATGTACTTAAAACACTTTCTTTTTTTTAGGCTTTTTGTTCCATAGCTAACCCGTCATTTGGCTCTGAAGAATCATGCGATTTATTCCTAATAAATTCTAGCTTCTGCTCCAGTAGTTTTCGCTTTTCTTTCAGAGTAGAATCCGACTCGCCCTCGGGGACTGGATAGGTCGCCAACCGGTCCTGAACTTTCCTGCCCTCTTCGGCTATTTGTTTAGCCTCTTTACCCTCTTTAAGAAAAGCAAAAAGTTGTGCCGAAGAGTAGTCACTCACTCGGATCCCGTCTTTCCGTTTTTTTCGCGCCCATTCGCTGGCGCCGGCCGTTTTGATCAAACGAGTCCGCCTCGCCGCATGTTCCAACGCTAGCTCGCTCACATTCCGCGCCATCGCTTCCGTACTGGAGCGGTCAATGCCCATCAACTTCTTCAAGAGGTCGTCAGGGGTGTCTTTGAATTGTCCCGCTTTAGCATAATCCTCAAGATTGTCTTCCGCTTCGGAGGCCATTCGCGCCAAATTCCGCCAATGCCGATAAAGTCGTTCATACTCGTCGGCAAATTCAACCTTCCGCCAAGCTTCACCTCCCTGGCCCTGATTTTTCCACATCCGCTTGACCTTGCTCGTGTAGCTTTTAAGCGTTCCATCCATCATTAGGTCACGCGCTCGGGGAACTTTGTCACCCTGATCCGAAACGTAATGAATGACTCTTCGATGCGTCTCAAAATACCACTGCGCGATAGTCTCCATCGTGAAAGATTCCATCATCATCAGCGCTCGTGGATAGATATTGTCGAGCATGATGAGCATCATTTCGACCGCATTATCGATGGCAGCGTCCTCTACCTGCTTATCTGTCCAGTTATCTGGTCGATTTTGTTGCACGTAACTACGCCCTTCATCCAGAAAGGACCATGCAGCCTCGACCGGGTAGAAAAATGTTTCGGTAAGCGGGCCCTCATCCCCCGTAATGCGTAAAAAGATGGCCGGTATCTGCTTGTTCTTATCTGGATAGAAAATACTGATTCGCGGATTCAGAAATTCTTCCATTCGCTGCTCTTCGCTTAACGCAAGGTAACGCTCGCCAAAGAGGCCTTCTTTGATAAACGGACGGAAACTCAAGGCCTTCTTTACAACTTCAACCGCCAGCATAGCGTCCTCAAGCGATATGCCCGGAACGATCGACTCTTGTTCAACTTCTTCGACTGCCATCACTTCTTCTCCCCGGAATATTCTAGACGTGCTCATAGAAACCCAATCTGTGCCAAACTGGCAATATTGTATCAATACTGGGTACCGTGTTCCAATAGGCATTCCTTGAGTTACCAGGGCCGGTGTTCAGCGTTTTGACATCCTGAAAGCGACGATCACTTTCGTGACCTCGTTGTTGTTTCAAAGTTCTCTTCTAATTTGGACCAATTATGCTAACGTATTGACTCGCGGAATGACTCTCAACGAGAACCAAACTAGGAAGCGTCACATTGACAGCCAGCTTTCCCAGGCCGGTTGGAATCTGCTTGATACGGAACAAGTGCGTTTCGAGGTTCCTGCGAGTGGAGTTGACGAAGATTGGTTTGACGGTATCACTGATTACAGCCTGTATTTGCCAAACGGCGAGATAATCGCGGTTGTCGAGGCCAAACGCCAGAGCCGGAGCCCACAGACGGCCCGTGAACAAGCGAAGCTCTACGCCGTCGCGATTGAGAGAAATCAGAGCTTCCGTCCGTTCGTCTTTCTCGCAAACGGAAACGAGATCTGGTTTTGGGATACCGAGAACGAAGTTCCCCGGGAGATTGTCGGTTTCTTTTCCCGTTCGAGCCTTGAGCGAATGCTCGCGATTAGGCAGCACAAACTTCCGCTGTCAGACACACCTATCGATGCCGAGATTTCTGGCC
>CAZMQR010000406.1:0-2097 GCA_964568325.1 uncultured Chloracidobacterium sp.
GATGGTGAAAGTGGATTGGATTATGCAGGCGCCAGATTTTTCGCGAAAACGCATGGTAGATTCACCTCAACCGACCCCATTTTGATTAAGAAAGACAGGATAGTTGATCCACAAAGACTAAACCTCTACGTCTACGTCAGGAATAATCCTCATAAGTTCGTTGATGTCACCGGTGAAGATCTGATCCTCGCAAATGCGGTGGCGCAACAGCAGGCCCGCGCGAACATTGACAAAAACCTTACAGCGGCCGAACGAGCAAATGTAGCGATTCAGGGGAATAAGGTGGTACTTGTGAATCCGACGGCCATCGACCCTGCGAAAGCTTCTGAGGGATATAAGCTTTTCTACGAATACATCAATCCTAACGCGAAGTTGAATGCTACCTACTACGGGATTCAGGCGGGCCAAACGGTAACCACGGCGAGCGGGTCGACGTTTACTTTTCAACAAGTAGCAGATTCGGCGGACTTAACAGTTCACGTAACAAGCACTGATATCGAAGTAGTTGTTGCGGTGGGCGCTAACGTTGCTGCAGCGGATAATTCTACTCCCGCTCAACCGATTGCCTTTCCCGAGCACCTCATTCTGGCTCATGGTTTGGCTCATGGCAGTTGCGGAGATTCGGGTATGTGCGCCGTTCATCGCGAGAACCAGTTGCGGCAAGAGCAACAACTTCCCTTACGAAGCACAACAGTGGGGCACACTAACTTTGACGCGGCCGGTAAAAATATTACGATTCCTTTTTACCCGCCCTCTACAGTGAATACCTCAGGTGGTCCCGATCAGCCGATTCCAGTAACACCGGGTGTTATTCAGACAAACATTACGTTAAGACCACTCGAACCGCTTAAAAAGCCAGACTAGTAAGGAGATAAATGGAAAAAACTATTCTACAAGCGATCATGCTAACGATCACCTGCCTGACGACGTCGGCCAATTATTTCTCGCAGTCAAGGTATTTGTTTCCTATCCAGAAACCTGACTCGATGGCAAGTCATTGCTGCCGTACCGGCTTTATTGATGAGTCGGGTGAAGTAGCGATTCAGTTTTGCTTCTATTATGCGAGTGAATTCAGCGAAGGACTTTCCGCAGTCATACTATTCAGAGGTGGGAAGTGGGGCTATGCGGACACAAGTGGGAAAGTCGTTATCGAACCGCAGTTTGACAACGCCGCCTCGTTTTCAGACGGGCTTGCCCGAGTAAGCAAGAACGGGGCTGACTATTACATTACCAAAGACGGAAAAACCGCATTCACGACGTCTTTAAGATTGCTCGGGTTTCGGGACGGACTTTCACCGGCTGAGTTTAATGGAAAATGGGGATTCGTGGATCGGAACGGAGAGCTAGTTGTTCCTTTTGGGTTTCAGACTGCGAATCCATTCTACGAGGGGTTGTCCGCAGTAACCCAAAAAGGTCTAATTGGCTATATCGATAAATCGGGCAACTGGGTGATTCGCCCGCGTTTTAGTCGAATGTTAGGTCTGACTGACCCGCTCTTCCTACCAAATTTCTCTGAGGGACTCGCCGTCTATAGAGATAACCAAAAATATGGATTCATAGATGATACTGGTAAAGTTCGTATCCCTGCGGCCTTCGAGCGAGCTGAGAGTTTCTCTGACGGCTTCGCTCTAATAAGATCAGCTGGCAAGGTTGGATATCTAGATAAGAACGGGCAGCTTGCAATAGCGCCAATTTTCGATGGGGGGAGTAAGTTCTCAGAAGGCATGGCGTCAGTCTTGATTGGCCACGCATGGGGGTATATTGACGAGACTGGTAAGCTGTCGATCGGGCCGCAGTACAACTCAGCAGAGCCATTTAAAAACGGTCTCGCTAGAGTGTCAACATATAACGAAAGAGACCGGAGCGTCATCTCCGGTTATATAAACCGGCAAGGAGCAATGATTTACTCCTGGCAATAGACCGATTTGTGGATCTTCGGGTACGGTCTCGACCACCAACAACCGAATCACGTCCAGCGGCTGGACTTATGACGCAGCGGGGAATACGTTGACGGATGCTAACGGGCAGAGCTACATCTACGACGGAGAGAATAAACAAACAAAAGCCTCAAACGGCGGCGGGACGTTGGGCGAATAC
>CAZMQR010000407.1:0-2094 GCA_964568325.1 uncultured Chloracidobacterium sp.
TTTCGGTGCTGTTCGTCATCCCAGTTCCGTAATTGTTGTCGCCCACCGATGCCAGTACACGTGCGCTTGACTAACGCCTTAACTTCATAGATGACCCCGTCCGCTCCCCACTTAGCTAAATGCCTGAACGTCGAATAAGCCTGTGCGCCTCGGTCGCATCGCATGCGTTTTGCGGGAATTTTGCAAAACGCAAATCCGAACCGCGTTTCCGTTATAATCGCCTGATATCCTACGGTAGCCGTTTCCCTTGAGCGTAAAGCAGGGCAGTTTCTCATGAGGCGAAAAATCCGAAAACTCTCGTATCCAACTGAACCTAGGGAGATCTTGCGCCGGCTGAGTACCACCTGTGGCCTCTATTTCTCCCATCGTCTCAAGGGTCGCGTCGCAATCTGGAGAACGCTTTGTCTTGAAGACGAAGAAATTCGACCCAGCGTCGAGCGGGCTGATGATGGCCGTGTCGCGGTCGAAATTCTGATGGCGAATCAGAACGAATTCGCTTCCTCCGGTGTTCCTCGTATTGAAAGGCTTAACGATATACAGTTGGCTGGCCGGTATGTTTGTCATGCGCCCAAGTACCCCGACCTTGTCGACAGCTACTATTTCACCCCGAATTTTCACAGTCGAACTTTCAGCGACTCCAGCACAGGCTACGAGAATGGTAGCTAAAATCCATGTGCAAAATGTCCATATCGTCATCATGGTACCCTCCGGAGATCGACTATGTGTGAAGGCAGAACAGTCACATTTGGAGGCAGCCCACTTGGGTTGATTGGAGTAATGTATTGCCTCTGTATTCTAAGGGTTACATTAGTCGGTCGTGATTGTCGATCCTGAACCGAAAAGTTGAACGTCGCGTGAGTAATCATTCCGTTCCTCAGCGTTAAGCTCGCATTCGGCTGTTGAGCAACCTCTATACCCGCAAAGAACTTGTTCGCGTACATATGCGAACTACCCATATTCGCAGGACTTGTTCCGTTAATAGCAGAATGATAGGCCTCGAGAGTCTCGTGGCCCACAACATTGCTGGCAGTCAGTCCCCCATTATCGGAAGAATTATCGAGTATAGCCAAATCTCCTGAGTCGATTGTATTCTGCCCGTTGCCATCAAATCCGCCGAAGTCGACCTCACCGCTTTCCGTAACGGTGTTTATCACGACATGGTTCTTCGTATCCGTAATGGCCTTAAACAACTCGCGCTCGGCTCGATTGTCGACACTTTTCCCAGTCTTTTCTAAAGATTTCTTTAAATCCTTGAGCCCCTTCTTATCCAATTCCTTTCCATCCGCTCCAACTATTACCACTTTTCCGGTTTCACTGTTCTGGCGTACCGAAAAGCTCAGGTTGCCTTGAAGTCTTTTCAAGTAATCATCTTGAGTTTGCCCTTTTACCTCAATGTCCAATCCACCGGGGTCGGAATAAATCGTCGGACTGTTTCGCGTATATATGTACAAGTTCATCTGTTGCGGATCGCCCAGTCTTCTCAGCTCGATAAATAGGAGATCGGCTCCCGTAAACCGGCCATGATTGCTCGAGTAGAATCGCGCTTCAGCAAAATCTAATTCCGACTCGTTGTCGCGTTCATACCCCGTAAACTGCTTCCTCACCGAGTCGGGCGTGTATTCTTCGTGAGAAGTGCGTTGGGATGTGACGATCTCTTCGCCGTAGGGGTGATAGTCGTGTCTCGAAGTTACGGCCCCGTCCCTGTCTGTGTTTATTCTAGGACTCCCCAAATGATCATTGGTTAGATACGCCACCTTGGCGTCTTCGGCCGACGCAACTACCGTGGAATACTCCGCCACTAATTTTCCCGCAGCGTCGTACACGAAGATCGTTACTTCGCCTGTCGAAGGAACAACTTTCTTTACTCTTTTCTCGTCGCCATCGTACCAGTATTTACCAACGGTGACACTCGACGAGTTTTTGACCTC
This sequence comes from uncultured Chloracidobacterium sp., assembly GCA_964568325.1. GTDB lineage: Bacteria > Acidobacteriota > Blastocatellia > Pyrinomonadales > Pyrinomonadaceae > OLB17. The sequence goes on from CAZMQR010000407.1 coordinate 1,929, forward strand.
GACCTGTTTGTTTTCTGCATCGTAGGCAAACGTCTGATAATTTCCGTCACGCGTCGTGTTGCCCGCTGCGTCGTAGAGCCAGCCCGTCGAGGTCAGGCGATTGTTCGACGCGCTGACCGTCGGATTACAGACGGCCTCGGTGCAGCTGGGATTGGGAAAGGTGGTG
>CAZMQR010000408.1:0-2065 GCA_964568325.1 uncultured Chloracidobacterium sp.
CGATGGCAACAGTCTCCCGGGTTGGCCGATTGTGTTGCTCATTACGCACGGTTGACTTTTTCTCAGCCCGCCTATTCTTGACGAACAAGTTTTGGGTCGATAACATTATTCCAGCATACCTGTTCTAAATTCTTGCAAATATAGGAGATATCCGGATGAAATCTTTTCGATCCATCGTAATTATCGCTTTGACGTTCATGTTTGCCGTGAGCGCTTTCCCTTCTTTTGCTGCCGATAAGCCGCTCTGGAGCCTTACCGGCGCTAAATGGTATTCCCTCGCCGAGACCGGCAATATCGCGATCGGCCAGTCGGGTGGGCTGGCGATGATCGACGGGCTGAGCGGTAAAAAGTTGTGGGAACGCTCTGATCTCGGCGAGATCAAGGAAGAAGAATATACGGAACTTCCGGGCACGCCGCTGCTGCTCGTCTCAGACAATTCCGGCTGGGCTCAGCGAAAGACAAAGATAACGGCCATTAATACGCTCACCGGCGAGACGGTCTGGCAGACCGAGAAGATGCTCGGTTTTACCGTCGAAGTCGTGCCCGTTTACCAAAAGGACATGGTCATCTTCCTCACGATCAGGGACAACCGGATGACCAAGGACAAGCCGGACATCTTTGCACTCAAGATGTCCACCGGCGATCTCATCTGGCAGAGCGAATACACAGACAAGGTCGATCTTTACGGTATAGAAAAGAAGAAGCGCGGTGCCACAGCCTCGATGTTCCTCGGCAGCGGCGGAGGAAGAAGCGATCGCTTCGACCTCAAAGGCGAAAACCCGCCGATCGCCGACAGCGATTCGCTCTACATGACCTACGCGGGCCTGCATCGATACAATCTCGCCGATGGCAAGCTCGTGTGGAAACAGGTTTACGACGTCACCGACGGCTCGCTCAAGAATACGAATGGCCAGGTCATCTTCGACGGCGACCTCATCTACACGTCCGCGAAAGGCATCATCCGTGCAATTGACAAAGCATCGGGAAATATCAAATGGACCACCCGCGATTTTGGCAAGGGCGGCATCGCCGAGATGCAGGTGATGGGCGACATAATCTATGGCCGTATGGGCGGACAGTTCTTTGCCTGGAAAAAAGGCGAGTGGCAGAAGAAGGGGCCGATCGGTGTCGTCGCGCTAAACAAAACATCGGGAAATGTCGAATGGATCTACGACGACGCAAAAAATTCGATCACGAACATGATGCTGCTCCCGGACGAAAACACGCTCCTGATCGCCGACGAAAAGAACCTCATCGGCCTCGATATGTCAGCCCGCGGAAAGGTCAAGGAAATGTATAAGCTGCCGCTGAAATTCAAATTCCGAGTCGGTGCCGCCGCTACAGCCGGCAAGGTCGCTGCTGTCGCCTTCGGCGGCATCGGCGGCTTTATGAAGAAAGGCCCCGATACCACCGACAATCCTGTTTCGCTAGTCCGCCAGGAGAACGGGACCGTTGTCGTCCGAGGTATGCAGCACCTGATCGGATTTGACCCAAAGAAACGTGATATCGCATGGTCCACGAAATACGATGCTCCCGGCATCTCAGGCTGGCAATCCATTGTCATGACGGCGCTAACCATCACCGCAGCGGCGTTATCACAGGCGAATGAGGCACATTATTCGAGCATCGGCAATTACAACTCGGCGTGGGATGAGAACTCGCGGTTCCTGAATCTCATGTCCACTTATCAGCAGACGATGGCTCGCAAATACTCGTCCGCTAAGGCCGCCGGTAATGTCTATTACGTCCTTACAACGATCAAAGGCCGCGACGAGAACGGTAAGGAGGACAAAGGATCGGGCCTCGTCGGGATCAACCTGATGACCGGTTCGGCAACCACGCAGATCCTGTTTAATGACAAACAGCCTGATTACGAAGTGGACGACGCAGCAGGGCGTTTGTTCAATATGCGCAAGGGCACACTCTCAGCCTATCCCATCAGTGAGGCGGCAGTGCAGGCCGCGAACGCTGACAAGGACGACAAAGAAAAATAGACGTCAGGCAGTCAAAGCGACAAAGGCCTCGCGAATATTTATTCGACAAAGGGTCAGCTCCTGAAGCAATT
>CAZMQR010000409.1:0-2048 GCA_964568325.1 uncultured Chloracidobacterium sp.
TCAGGCTCTTAGCGAGCGAGATTATCGTCTGCAGTATCTCGGAATTCTCGCCGCCCTCGCCGACGCTGTAAACGAACGAACGGTCGATCTTTAGCGTGTCAAACGGCAGCCGGTGCAGATAGCTGAGGCTCGAATAGCCCGTGCCAAAATCGTCTATTGATAACTGAACGCCGAGCGACTTTAGGCGATGGAGCATGCCGATCGTGTGCTCGGCATTCTCCATTGCCGCACTCTCGGTGATCTCGGCTAAAAGCGTTTCGGGCCGTATTTTCGCCGTTTCGATGGCCGCCTGAACGTCGTCGAGCAAGTCGTCATTCGACAAATGCTTGCCCGAAATATTTACGCTCATTATCATCCCGGAATATTCCGGGCCGATCTGCTGCCACTCTGCGAGCTGGCGGCATGCCGTATTGAGCATCCATCTCGTCATCGGCACGATCTGGCCTGAGTCCTCGGCGATCGGGATGAATTTGCTCGGCGGTATCTGGCCAAATTCGCCATGATGCCACCGCATCAGAGCCTCGAAACCAAATAGCGAGCCCGTGTGAAGATCGACCAGCGGCTGATAGCTAACGCCCAGTTCTTCGCGGTCGAGAGCGAGCCGAAGATCGTTCTCGTACCTGACACGCTCCATAAATCGCGTCCTGAGGTCTTTTGTAAACAACGCCACGCCTGTCCCTTTTTCCTTGGCGTAATGCATCGCGATATCGGCGTCGCGCAGGACCTCTTCCGGCGTAGTGTATTCCGCGTCACACGGCGCAACACCAATATTTACCGAGATCGAAATGCGATTTCCGCTTAGATTGAATGGTTCTGCGATGCTGTCAAATATTCGCCGTGCGACCTTTTGCGCCTTGCTCGCGGTCGCAAGGTTCTTGAGGATCACGGCAAATTCGTCGCCGCCGATGCGAGCCACCATGTCATCGTCTTTCAGTAGCCTGACGAAACGCTTCGCCGCGATCATCAGGACCTTATCACCCAACGCATGCCCGAGGCTGTCGTTGATGTTCTTGAATCGAGAAAGATCGAGAAACATGACGTGAAACGTCTCTACCGGATCGTTCTTATACGTCGCGATCAGCCGCCTGAGAATATCGCCAAAGTGTTTCCGATTGGGCAATCCGGTCAGCGAATCGTGAAGGGCCGCAAATTGAAGGTCCTGCTCGCTCCGCCGCAGTGCGTCATTGGCCCGCTCTTCCTTTTCGAGCGCCTGTTCAAGCTGGGCCGCGTTAGCCTCGGCTTCGATGCGGCGTTCGCGTTCGGCCTCGGCCTTCGATCGCTCGGCCGCCTCCATGTTCGTTATTGCCCGATTGGCTTCGCTGATCGACTTTCGGTAACTAAGATATGCGATTCCCAACGCAGTAAAGGCGATCAGGCCGCTGACGATGTCACCATAGTTGATCAGCTTGAAAACAAGTCCGGCCAGGGCGGCTCCGACCATCTGCGTGACAGAACTACTGAAACAGTCCCTACGCCAGACGGTCCAGAGGCTCGCTCCCTCACGCAAGGCTTGGAATACCGCAACCAGTATCGATGAAACGGTAAATTGGACCACCGCCAAGCTGCCCAGCGTAGCGATCAAGAGCTGCATGCTGCCCGGCGCGGCCGTGACGAATGATGCACGCGGGACATTTAGAAAGACCAAATAGGTTATCGCGGTCGATACAACGTTGATCGAGACATTGGTCGGTATCATCAGCCGGCCGAAGGGAAAGCCCTTTTTCCTCAGATACAGACAGTTCGCGAGGGTTTCAGCCCCCGCAACGATGATCGCCGCCGGCCCGCCAAAGAGCATGAATGAGAGAAAAATGGCCGCGTCAGAAAAACTGATCGCAAATCGCGACCCTTGCAGGGCAAGGCTCATTCGCGGAGCGACCAGCGTCGAGAATAGCAGTACCAACAGAAATTCCAATCCGAGATTCGCCGTGTTAAACGACGAGATAGCCCATATCGCGCTAGCCGCACCCAGAAGGATGGCCAGTAGTTTGGCAGCTTGTGCGATCTTGTCTCGCGTCATCGGAAGGAAAGAGGCGTGAATGGTCAATGGA
>CAZMQR010000410.1:0-2033 GCA_964568325.1 uncultured Chloracidobacterium sp.
GGCGTTCTAAGTTCCGCTCTCGCTGTCTTTATCTCGATCTACTACGGTATCTCGGTAAATTTCTTTATTGCTGCCGCCTGCTATGTGGCGATCGTCATACCGATGTATAGCGTGTCAAGGAAAACTATCGAGTCAAACGGTGCTGCGGTGGGCTAGGGAACGGGACCCCGAGGTATTTCGTCAGGGGTTCTCGATATACTGCGTCTGATAATAGTGATTATGTAAAAACTAGCCGATCAGTTCCGGCCAGTCATCCGGCGTTTGATCGCCACCCGCTGCATTATCAGCGTCCGGAGCCGACGCCGCCGAGAGATCGATCACCTTTTGCTCGACAAAGATCGGACAATCCAGGCGCAATGCGAGAGCAATGGCATCAGAAGGACGCGCATCTACTGAGACGGGGTCACCTTTGCGATCGACCAGTTCGATCCTGGCATAGAAGGTATTCTCCTGCAGGTCCGTGATGATGACGCTGGTGGCCGTAAGTTGGCACTCGATAATGACGTTCCGCAGGAGGTCATGCGTCATCGGCCGCTGCGGCACGACCTTTTCGATCTCAAGAGCTATCGCGTTTGCCTCAAAGGCACCAACCCAAATTGGCAGAACCGTTTCACCCGTCATGCCTTTTAGCACTACGATCGGTGTGTTCGTATTCGGATCCATGATCAAGGCCCCGATCTTGACTTCTACCAAACTGCTGGCTTTCATGATCTATATGACCTCACCAAATAATGAGTTCGCTTTCGTTTCCGTTATCCGAACGTCGACGATCTTGCCGAGGAGATCGCTTGCTCCACGGAAGTTAACCGTTCTGTGACAGGTAGAATGGCCGGTGAGGCCGTTGCTTGTGCGAACCGATCTTGCTTCGACCAGAACCTTAAGCACCTGATTAAGATATCGCTGCAACCTGTTGGCCTGTATGCGTTTCTGGACTCGTTCGAGTTCAAGGAAGCGCAGTGTTTTCTCCGCAGATGAGACGTTATCCTTCATCGCGTATGCCGGTGTACCCGGCCGTGGCGAGTATTTAAAGATATACGAGCTGTCGAACTTACAGTACTCAAAAAGCTCGACGGTATCGAGAAAATCCGCCTCGGTTTCACCGGGAAATCCCACAATTATATCCGTTGTCAGCGAAATATCACGCGATGAGGCCCTGATCCGCTCGACCTTGGCCTTATATTTATCAATGGCATGTCCCCGCCTCATTGATCTCAGTATACGGTCGCTGCCCGACTGGACCGGGAGATGTACCCAGTTACAAAGGTTTTCATGTTCCTCTAGGGCATCGACTATATCGTCGCGAAAATCCCTCGGAAATGACGTCGTGAACTTGATCCTTTCGATGCCTGTCTTAGCGACCGCGCGGAGGAGCCTAGAGAAGGGATACTTCCCCCTTACCGACTCCAGGCCCGTGTCCGTTTCAGGGCGATAACTATTAACATTTTGACCAATTAGGTGGATTTCCTTAATGCCGTTTCTGCGCATTTCGAGAACCTGCCTGATGATCTCTGAGGCGGGACGGCTCCGTTCCCTTCCGCGTGAAAACGGCACGATACAGTAGGTACAGAATTTGTTACAACCTTCTATTATCGGTAAAAAGGAGACGAACGGGGAATGCCGGTGAGTATCTGCGACCGTCCAGTCGTATTCATCTTCCCTATCGCCAATATCAAGATAATTGCGCTCACCCGTAAGTGTTGCATTCACAGCATTTGCGATGCGTCCGACGGCCTTCGTACCGAGAACGAAGTCGACGCCGCTGATCTTACGGAACAGCGTTTCGCCTTCCAATTGTGCCACACAGCCCATCACGCCAACGACCGGTTTCTTGGCCCTCTGGTGGCGAACCTGGCCAACACGAGTATAGAGCTTGTGTTCCGCACGTTCACGAACAGAGCACGTATTAAAGACGACAACATCGGCCAGCTCCTCATTCGCCGTCATCTCAAAGCCATCTCGAGCCAAGGCCGTCGAAACGCGTTCCGAATCGGAGACGTTCATTTGACAGCCAAAGGTTTCGAGATAAACTTTCT
>CAZMQR010000411.1:0-2024 GCA_964568325.1 uncultured Chloracidobacterium sp.
GGATCGTATCCGTTTCTCAGCAGGAGCGGCCATGGAGGCCGCGTCGTTCGGATCTACAGCTTTATGCAGGAGTTCGGTTTTCGTCTCAGCGAAACGATCCGCTTCACCGACGCCCATATCGATGATGAAGGAATACTGATACTTGACCTCAGAAAGGTCAGGTCGGCCGCGAAGCCAAAACGTCCGCGAAAACCGGAGATGGACCCCGGCCCGGCTCTTACTGCCTAGTAAATGAACGCCCCCGGTATCGGCTTATCGTCGCTGAGGCCGAATTGCTGGACCATCACACCCGCGGTTGAGCGGTTTATCCACCAGTTGCCATCTGAGGGGCGGAAAATTCCTATGTCAGCGCGGCCGTCGCCGTCGTAGTCAGCGGGAACGGGTTGATCGGTGGCGATGCCCCAGTTGACGATGCTAGGTGACTGCGTGGAGCTAAGGAACAAGTACCAATTCCCTTCGGACGGCCGAAAAACCGCGACATCAGCCTTGCCGTCACCGTCGTAATCCGCAGGCACCGGTCTGTCGCCCGCGAGGCCCCACTGCGTATTCCTAATGGAAATGGGATGGCAATTGTAGGCATAACAATGGCTCCAAAGGCCGGTTGAAGGACGAAAGATCGCGACGTCGATACGACCGTCGCCATCGTAATCGGCCGCAACGGGAAGATCGCCGGGCAGGCCGTATTGCACGCTTTTGATCGGGCTAGACCATGAACTCCGTTTTATCCACCAGACGCCATCGGCGGGCCGATAAACAGCGGGATCGGTCCGGCCGTCGCCGTCAAAATCCAGCGGAATGGGAATGTCATTCTCAGTTCCGAACGCGACGGTCGTCGATGTGCCATCAAGTGAGCGTAGTATGAACCATATTCCTTCTGCGGGCCTATAGACGGCGAGGTCCATCCGTTCGTCTCCGTCGTAATCACCCGGCACGGGTTTATCAGTCGTACGACCCCATTGAGTCGCGTGATATCCGCCGGACGGTTGTAAATACCATGTGCCGTCCGAGGGCCTGAAGATCGAGATATCCGCCCTGCTATCGCGATCCAGATCGAACCCAATCCCGTGCACAGGCCGGATGACAACCATGAAGGATTCATACTTGATCTTGAAACGCCGCCCGCCAGCTGGGAAAATTGTCCCATCCGGATAACCCACAAAAGTGCCTGAGATACTATTCCCATTATCAAAAATTATGGGATTCAGTTCGAACCCGCAATCCGAGAACTGCGGATTTAGGTAGGCGTCACGCAGTACTACATGGTTGCCAGAAAACCCCGAAAAGCAACTCTTTAGCGTCAACTTGGCACCATCGCTTATCTCGAGATTTTCCGTTGCCCTGATGCTAAAACCGGTGAGTTCAGCATTCGGGCCTGTGATCACCGCGGAGGTCAGATCATAGTTGGCATAACTCTCAAGCGTGCCGCCAGTCACCAGTAACGGCCCACTGACCAGGAAACTTGGACTGTCTATGACCCGAACACGGCCCGACTCGACAGTTACGGCGAAACCGCCGTTGGAATCGCCGAGGTCAAGGTCGAGTTGACCGGAGCCTCGCTTCCCCATACGGCCGCCAAACCCGCCCTTCACCCTTAATAACGCAAAGCCTCCGCCATCGAGCGTAAAATCGGAACCGAAGCCGGACACAGTGGCCGTCAAAGCAGTTCCGTCCGCTACTGTTGCGGGGCCAAAAAGCGTCCATGAACCTGGTCCGAGGTTATGAGTGCCGGCGTTGACGGTCAGGGCAAGGGTTTTTGAACCACCTCCGGTGCATGCATAGCTATTCCCCGAAAAGGTGACACTGTTAAATAACACGCTCCCGAGGTCGTTCAGAAAGAAATACTGATTGGCGAAGGACGGGAAAACGATGTCGTCGCCCGTGATCGGTGCAATGCCCTGGATCCAATTCTCAGGTGTCGAGAGTTTATTGTCCGCACCATTGCCGATCCACGTTCGTGTTGCGCCTTGCGCAGTGGTAACGGAAAGGAAAGTTACGAGCAGGAAAAGAGGGAGCAGTTTCATGGG
>CAZMQR010000412.1:0-2013 GCA_964568325.1 uncultured Chloracidobacterium sp.
GGTCTGCGCCTTCCTTCGCTCGATCTGCATCGAAGCCGGCATCCAGGCGGGCGTTTACACCTCGCCGCACCTGATGTCGATCACCGAACGCATCAACATCGGCGGCGCTGACATAACGGAAACCGACTTCGCTCGACTCGCGACCCGCGTCCGCGAAACGTCCGAAAAGCTTGCCACGGCCGGAGCGGTCACCAACATCCCGACCTTCTTCGAACAGGTCACCGCCATCGCCCTGCTCGCCTTCGCCGAATCAAAAGTCCAACTCGCCATCCTCGAAACCGGTCTCGGCGGCCGTCTGGATGCGACCACAGCCGCAAATGCCGAGATCGCGGCCATCACGCGTATCGATATTGATCATCAACGGCACCTCGGCGAGTCGATCGAGGAGATCGCGGCCGAGAAGGCGGCAATCATTCAATCCGACTCGCAAGTAGTCATTGGTAATCAGCACATTGAGGCGATGCAAGTTCTCAAGGATCGCTGCAACGCAGTCGTTGCCAGACCAATACTCGCAGAGGGAATTCGGACCCCAGTCGGAAGCGATAACAGTCGGGAGAGATCGGCGGTTTTTGAGATCGGAGAAAGAGATATCTGGATAATCGGCCTCGGGATCTCCGGCCGACACCAAGTCGAGAATGCTAAGATCGCGATCCAGCTCGCCAGAATTCTACAAGGACGTTTCGGTTTCTCAACGCAACAGATCCTAACCGGTCTCAAGAAGGCACGGCATCCCGGCCGCCTCGAATACATCGGAGATTTCCTCCTCGACGGCGCTCACAATGTCGCCGGCACTAAAGCCCTGGCGGCATATCTCACGGAGGTTGGACAGCGGTCGATCACGCTCATTTTCGGCGCAATGAATGATAAAAATGCTGCTGAGATGTTGTCCGTCCTCATACCATTCGCCGGGAACATCATCCTGACCGAGCCGTCAAACTCACGCGCAATGTCGGCCAATGCACTCCTCGCCGGGATATCATCAGATGTGGCCGATGAGCGCCTAGTCCGCGCCGGCTCAGTTGCCGAAGCCTTAGACATCGCCCGCACCATGACGCCCGACGACGGAATCATCCTCGTCACCGGCTCGCTCTATCTCGTCGGTGAGGCCCGAAAGATCCTAACCAAATCCTATTGAATTTGAAATTTCAAATTTCAAATCTAAGATAATCGTATGTACAAGCTAGTTCTCATTCGCCACGGCGAAAGCCAGTGGAACAAGGAAAATCGGTTCACGGGCTGGAAGGACGTTGACCTGTCGGACAAGGGCAAGGAAGAGGCGGCGGCGGCCGGTAAGCTGCTTAAGGCCGAGGGTTATTCGTTCGACGAGGCATATACATCCGTGCTCAAGCGGGCGATCCGCACTTTGTGGATCATCCTCGACGAGATGGACCTGATGTGGGTGCCGCAGACGAAATCATGGCTGCTGAATGAGCGTCATTACGGCGGCTTGCAGGGACTCGACAAGGCTGAGACGGCCGCAAAATACGGCGAAGAGCAGGTCAAGATATGGCGTCGAAGCTATGATATTCCGCCGCCCGAGCTCGACTCGAGTGATGAACGATACTTAGGCAACGATCCGCGATATTCGGCGGTCAGGCCGTTCCCCGCGACCGAGTGTTTGAAAGATACGGTCGCGCGCGTAGTTCCCTACTGGCAGAATGAGATAGCTCCAAAGATCACGTCGGGCAAACGGCTGATCGTCGCCGCACACGGTAACAGCCTGAGGGCGTTGGTCAAGCACCTCGACGGTATTCCTGACGACGAGATCGTTAACCTGAACATCCCGACAGGCGTTCCCCTCGTCTATGAACTCGACGCGCAACTAAACCCGATATCCAGCCGCTATCTCGGTGATGCCGAGGCCATAAAGGCCGAGCAGGAAGCGGTCGCGAATCAGGGAAAGGCTCGATAGACCCAGCCGCGAATGCACCTATAGGTGGCCTCGTATTGGTGCATTCGTGGCTTATTCTTCTATCGGCGCAAATACTCGTTTCGGCCACAACCGGAATTCTC
>CAZMQR010000413.1:0-2004 GCA_964568325.1 uncultured Chloracidobacterium sp.
AATTAGTCGCTGAGTATTCAACGATTGTCGAATCAGCCGAAGATGCAAAGGTCGCGTACCTGACGGCGGACCACCTCGGCAGCCCCCGCATCAACACCGACCGCGACGGCAACGTTACCACCCGCCACGACTACCACCCCTACGGCGAAGAGATCGTCACCGCCCAACGCACCTCCCACGCCGAATACACGCCGGACTCCGTGAGGAAGCAGTTCACGGGTTATGAACGCGATAGTGAAACCGAATTAGATTTCGCGCAAGCCCGTATGTATGCGAAATCACTTGGGCGCTTCTATTCGGTAGACCCGACGCTCGGAAGTATAAAGCCCACTAACCCCCAAACGCTTAATAGATATGTCTATGCATTGAATAATCCACTTATCTTCGTGGATCCCGATGGACTTGAAGCCTTGCTTGTTGGATCTTGGGATACGCTTAGTAAAGAACAGCAGCGATTGTTTAAAACCTATGTGGAAAAGAATTATGCTGAAGCGTTGAAAGCTGGAAGCGTGACTGCCGAGTCTTTATGGAATCAATCTGCCAATGCTGCTAATAGTCCACCGGCTCCGGGAGCAGCTGCACCGGAAGTGAAACTGCTCAGCCAGAGCCAACTCACGACCTTCGTAGGTACGACGAGTCTATTGGAGAAAAAGGGCGTCATTGGTGAAGTAGAGTCTATACATACAATAAAGGGGGATGAAACGCCTAGAAGCCGATATCGAATCCAAGGCGATCTAAAAAATGCCGACGCCTCGGTAAAGGCCATAAAAAAGGCATTTCCAAAAGGAATTGGGGGTTCTGGACACGACGAATACTCTAACAGTAACCGCGAGCGAGGGTTCACAGGTGAGCCGAACGGGCAGGCGTCGCTCAAACCAAAGAGCACCGGTATCGAAATCGATGTCGATTACCGATGCATTCTGTGTCGCGGCCATACAGCCGACGACGGATCAAATTCAGATATTCGTGCTGATACAGGGAAAGAGTCTCATTATCAACGGCATATCGATCGATATGGACCTACGCCGGCTTTGGCGCCTATGGCAAAAAAACAATAAGGGCAGGAAAAAAGTGATGGTAAAACGAAAATACTTAATAACCGCGGGTCAATGGCTCTTGTTAAGCGTCGTTGGCACGGTAAATATGTTTGCTCAAGGAACCTCGGGACTTAAGAATCAGAGGAGTCAAATGAAATCACCGACATGTAATCTAGTGTCTGTTGAAACCTCGCGGGAGGTTGAAAAAGCTGCGACTCATTTTATATCGATCTTCAGACGGAACCTAGATTTTCGCGACGCATTTGATTCGATGTTCGTTTCCAATGCTATCAAACGAATGCGTAAGGCAAGATTCTTCTCTAATATAGGCTTCAATGATGATCTAGTCCAGACAACTGATGCTGCTGCTTTGAAGGAAGCGTATATAGCATTGATGAGTTTTTACTATTTGCAGGCCATTTACGACCGTAATAGTCCATTAGTCGAGGAGCTGCCTTCAGAGATAAGAAACGCTTTCGAGAAGTCCAAGTATCTTAATACATTAAACAATGGAGATGATGATCATATAGTCGTTACTACTCGCCAAGAAATTGCACAATATGCAGAGGAGTTCAACCAAGTCGCGGGATTGTATAAGAAATACTTGCCTTTGGATCCACTCTCTAACCAGCATAAGAGTAATTCAAACAATGACGACAATGTTGTCCGAATTAGGTGTGGTTATCCTGAGTATGGCATCAATCCGAAGATAAAAGTTTATATGTTCGAAAAGGAGGGCTTCTCTTTCTATTTCATAGAAGAACGAGGTGAGTTCAGGGTCCTAACACTGGGTATAGGAAACTAGATTATTCATGAAAGGACTAAGAGCCAGATAGATTCGTCGAATTGGAAGGAAGCCTATACGAGAAGCGGACGGGGTCGAGAAGCGGACGGGGTCAAAAGCGGACGGGGTCAGACTTGATGTTATAAAGACGGTTTCTCCTGGTCGGTGGAGTAGTATCTTTTT
>CAZMQR010000414.1:0-1999 GCA_964568325.1 uncultured Chloracidobacterium sp.
AACTCGACCATAAACTTCTATGTTATTGAAACGAGAGCAAAAGGGCAAAGGAGACATTGCCGGCCACGATCACGGATAACGGCAAACGCCCGTACCAATGGAATGTTTGACAACGTATCGCTATATGTGTAGATATATAATTGACAATATAGTTTAATTATGCACAATCATAAGGTACGGAGATAACTGAGTATGGAAAATGAGAAAGCAGCGAGGTTTCGCCGTGTTGCGGCACCACGCGTCCAGAGAGTGCTGGATAGTCTTGACAACCTTGCAAAATGCTCAAATCGGAACAATTATGAGTATTCGGGCGAGGAAATAACTAAGATGCTTCGCGTGATTCGAGCGAAGGTTAAGAAGCTTGAACAGCGGTTTGACAACAAAGAGGGAGGAGCAAGGCAAGACGCTTTTACCTTCTAACGGAGAGATCATGATACAAATTTCTAAAGAAAGCTTGATGCCGCGCAAATACGCGAGCCTGCGTGAATCGCACAGGAGAGTTTCGTGCGGGCGCGTCTACGAAATCGTTTATTGCCTTTTCCTCTGTCGAGCCATTCGAAAACCGATGAGAATCGAGGAGATAACGGGTCAGGCTGTGGCAACCTATCCACAGTATTTCTACACATGGATTAACGACGATTATGTGCCCGATATGGCAATAGTAATGGTGACGCTCGATGAGGCAGTCGCCGAGAAGTTCGTGGCCGGAAACTGGCAAGGCGGATGGCACCTCACGCAACGTGGCGTAAAGATTGCGAAGGACATCGAGCGGCGGCGGAGAGCTCACTAACCTAGTGACAACATGAAGATTCAGCATGAACGGGATCTAGAGCAAGTTGCTGCGATCGATCCTTCCAAATATGAAGATATTCCGTTGCCCGCGCTCGTAGTCTACGCACTGTACTGGCTGCACGAGTGGGAATTGAGGAGAACAATCGAAGCCGTTGCGGTTTTGAGTTGGCGGCTGTTCCCTTCGAAATTCTCGATGGTCGAATGGCCTCAATACCCCGACCAATTGCGAATCAACAGGTCGTTGATGCAAGGCGCCCCCAAATACCGAAACTGGCTAACCGGCGCGGCCGTTAACGGCTTCAGTCTAAACTTACGTGGAATCGAGAAAGCCCGCGAACTGATCCACGAAATAGGCGTTCCAGTCTTGGGCGACGGATCGCCAGCTCAGTTCACGAGACCTATTGAAAGAAATGAACAGAAAGGAAGCGCAAGGACCATAGAGCCCGCCCGCGAAGTGGCGAAAGCTCGGCAAGGCCGTTTATTCCAAAAATGGTTAGGCGGTGTATTAAGCGAACGTGATCTGGTTCATGTTCACGCCCTACTCGATGTTTTTGATCATACGCCGAGGAAGATCAAGACGAAGAAAATGAAGGATCTTGAGCGTGCCGCCGCGGACATTGAGGATGAGGAAATGGTTCGCTTCCTTCAGGATGTTCGAGAGAGCTTTCCGATGTTGTTTATGCGTTAGCGGCAAGGAGGACGTTTAGTCTCAATGGGAAACAAAGTAAGGAAGACAATCCGATGGGCCGCCCGTGAAAAGCGGCGTACCGTTAATTCTGCGGTAGGAAAGAACTTTTTCAAGACGATCACGGAGCCGATCACGAACTCCGATTCGGCGATAAAGAATCTCTTGGGCGTAGATCATGCGTCCGGCTTGGTGGAAAGGTTGCTGGATTTAAGAAAAGACGAACGCATTGATAGCTCTACGCTCGTCAAATCAATTCCGACGCGAGCGAAAGGCAAAATCGCCTTGGAACTGAATTCGGCGATAAAAGGAAAGCAGGCGCGGCTTTGCCGCGTCATCGATTCCGGGCCAGGCATGTCGTCAAGTGAACTTGAGAAAAAGTTTGAAATGTACGCCGAGGCGAAGGCTAGAGGCGAAAAGACTCGAAGTCTGTTCGGGCGAGGAGCTCTCGACGTTCTTCTCTACCATAACGAGTCCATTATCTACTCGGTGAAGGACGGCATTCTTTCTGCTTGACTAATT
>CAZMQR010000415.1:0-1993 GCA_964568325.1 uncultured Chloracidobacterium sp.
GGTTGCGCTCGGCGGTCATTTGCTTTTCCATGGTGATGCGCACGTCCTCGGGCGGGCTGATATTCTTGATATCGACACGTGTCACCTTGACGCCCCATTTGTCGGTGGCCTCATCGAGGATCATTCTCAGCTCATTATTGATCTGGTCGCGGCTCGAAAGGGTATGGTCGAGGTCGAGTTTTCCGATCACGCTGCGCATGCCGGTGAATGTGAGCTGCACGATCGAGCCGACGAGGTCATTTACCTCGTAGGTGGCCTTTGTCGGGTCGGTTATCTGCCAATAGACGACGGAATCGACGTTGACCATGACGTTATCGCGGGTGATGACGCTTTGCGGCGGCAGATCGATGAACTGCTCGCGAAGATCGATATACGTCGTGCCGGGGCGGACATTGAGCCAATAGACGGCGCGAGGCGCCTCGAAGAACGGCACGATTATATTGAGCCCGCTGTTGCCGAGGCGATTAAAGCGGCCGAGGCGCTCGATGAGCAAAACTGTCGATTGCGGGACGATCTTGATCGTTTTCCATGCGACGGTGAGCAGCGCGATGCCGAGGAATATGAGAAACACTGCACCAAAACCAAAAAGCTCAGGCATAAGACCTCCATTGTTGAATACAGGTCAATATATCTCATTCGCGGCGTCTTTGCTATAATCGGCGTCACGGATATGGCTGTCACACTAGATGAAATAAAGGCCGCCCGCACGCGCATTGCGGGCGTTATCAATCAAACGCCCGTGATCGCGGACGCGCGTCTGTCGCGCGAGATGGGCGCGAGCATAAACCTCAAGGCCGAGAGCCTGCAAAAGAGCGGTTCCTTCAAGCTGCGCGGTGCCTACAACAAGATCTCGCAGCTTTCTGACGACGAAAAGGCGCGCGGCGTGATCGCTGCCTCGGCGGGCAACCACGCGCAGGGCGTGGCGCTGGCCGCTCGGTATGTCGGCACGGCGGCGACGATCGTTTTGCCTGAATTTGCACCGCTGACAAAGGTAAATGCCACGCGCGGCTATGGCGCTGAGGTCATTCTCAAGGGCACGACGTTTGACGAAGCGGTCGCTTATTCGCGCGAGCTTCAGAAAGAGAACGGCCTGACCTACGTCCACGCTTACGATGACGAGCGGATCATCGCCGGGCAGGGAACTATCGGCGTCGAAATTGTGGAATCCTTGCCCGATGTCGCCACGATCATCGTGCCGATAGGCGGCGGCGGCGTGATGTCGGGCATTGCCATCGCCGCAAAGTCGCTAAAGCCCGACGTGCGCGTCATCGGCGTTCAGTCGGCGGCCGTTTCGTGGGTCAAGCCTTCGCTTGCCGAGGGCCGCGCGGTCATTCCGGAGACAAAACCGACGATTGCCGACGGCATTGCCGTAAAGACGCCGGGCGAACTGACGCTGCCGATCATTCGCGAATACGTTGACGAGGTCGTCGAGGTGGCTGACGAAGAGATCGCCGAGGCGATATTTCACAGCGTGCAGAATAACAGGCTTGTGGTCGAGGGCGCGGGTGCCGCGGGGCTGGCGGCGGTGCTTGCGGGCAAAATTAACATATCGGCGGGCGAGAATGTGTGCATCGTGCTGGCCGGCGGCAATATCGACGCCAATCTTCTCACGCGCGTTCTCGAAGACGCCCTTGTGCGCCACGGCCGTTATGTGATGTTCAGCGTGCTTGTCGTTGACAGGCCGGGCAATCTGGCGGGCCTGCTCGACGCGGTGGCGGCTGCCGGTGCAAATGTGATCGAGGTCTTTCACCGTCGGGCGATGTGGCTCGCCCCTTTGGGCCGCGTCGGTATCGAAATGCTCCTCGAGGTCCGCGATAACGATCACGCGCTCGCCATTCAGAAACATCTCACCGCCCGCGGCTACGCCGTCACCCGCGAAGGCCACGGCGATTGGGAGAATTAAGCCCGCGCGGCGGGCGGTCCCGCTTCGCATGCGTCACGCACAAGCCCTTTTTTTTCCATCGACGCCGCCAAACAGCCAAAAATGCCGGCC
>CAZMQR010000416.1:0-1993 GCA_964568325.1 uncultured Chloracidobacterium sp.
GAGAATGAAACGCAGAGTTCGCGGTGAGGCGGCTTTTCAAACTGAACCACTACCGGTTGCCGGCCGTCGTGCTAGACTAATCCGCAATGAAGCTCGCTCTCAATGGCGCCACCACAATGCACGCCGATCTCTCGACGGACATCCTCGCCGCCTCCGCGGCCGGCTACGAACTGATCGAGATATGGGCCGCAAAGCTCTATCGCTATCTCGAATCCGGCACGATCGATGTGCTCGCCGCCGAATTGATCGCCGCCGACGTCGAGCCCTATTCGATAAACTCCATCGAACACGTCACGTTTCGCGGCATCGATGATTATGACAAGGTGCTCGCCGAGTGCGAGACGCTCGCCGCCCTCGCGGGCCGCCTCGGCTGTCCCTACATCGTCGTTGTCCCCGGCAAACTGCCCGCCGGCGTCGAGCGCGAGACCATTATCACCGAGTCCGTCCGCGTTTTGAACGAAATGGGCGACATCGCCGTCGAGCACGGCGTCTCGCTCGCTTTTGAATTCCTCGGCCAGCCGGATTGCTCCGTCCAGACGCTCGATCTCGCCCGCGAGATCGTCGAGAAAGTCGACCGCTACAACGTCGGGCTCGTGCTCGATACGTTCCATTTCTACGCGGGCGGCTCGACGTTTAACGCAATAGACGCCCTCGACCCGCGAAAGCTGTTCATTTTTCACATAAACGACGCCGAAGACCTGCCGCGCGAACAATTGACCGACGCCAAGCGTCTCTATCCCGGCGAGGGCATTCTCCCGCTCGCCGAAATAAGGTCGCACCTCGACAAGATCGGTTACGACCGCATGGCAAGCATCGAGATCTTCAGGCCGGAGTATTGGGAACAGGACCCGTTCGAGGTCGCCCGCCGCGCAAAAGCCGCCGCGGAACACGTTTTTGGGCTGGGCGGCACGCTTTAACGACCTATGGACAAGGTAAAGATCGGCATCGTCGGCAACGGCTATATCGGCAACGTCCACGGCCGTATCTACGCCCGCGACGCCCGCGCCGAGGTCGCCGCGCTCTATGACATTCTTCCAGAAAGAATGGCAGAGACCGCCAAGCACATCGGCGGCCGCATCTGCGCCTCGCGCGATGAACTGTTGGACCATTGCGACGCCGTCCTCGTCTGCGCCCCAAACAAGACGCACCCTGAGATCGCCACCGCCGCCGTCGATGCCGGCAAGCACGTCTTCTGCGAAAAGCCATTTGCCATCGGCATCGACGAGGCCGCAAGCCTGCTCGCCGTCGCAAATTCCTCCGACAAGGTCTTTCAGGTCGGCCACAGCCGCCGCTTCGCTCCGCTGTATGTCAAACTGAAGGAGCTTCTCGCAAACGACACTCCGCATTCCGCCCATATCAAGATGAATCGCGGCGAATTGCTCCAGCCGCCCTGGACCGGCGACACCAATGTCACTGGCGGCTTTCTCTACGAGACCACGATACATTTTCTCGACCAGCTTCGCTTCCAGTTTGGCGAGATCGAGGAACTTATCGCCTACGGCTCACGACATGAGTATCCCGAGATCGATGAGTTTTCCGTCATCTTCAGGTTCGGGAATGGCTTTCACTGCACCTTTGCCTCGTCCGCCGATGCCGGCTGGATGTTTCCCTTCGAGCGCATCGAGGTTTTCTGTCACCACCGGACGATTGTCGCCGAGGAAATGCTCAAGCTCTTTGACGGCCGAGGCACAAACGCCGACTACGCAACACATTCCTTTCATATGCTCGACGACGACACGCGAAAAGGCTTCGTCGCCGAGGACGCGGCGTTCATCAGCTCCATCCTGGACGGCACGCCAACCGTCGTCTCGGCCGATGACGGTTACAAGGCCGTCGAACTCGTCGAAGCGGTTTACGAGTCGATACGAACGGGCGAGCGCGTCAGATTCTAGAACTTTTCGGCGCACGATGCGTTAGTGTATAGTTTGGCACAGGCTATGAACACATGCTCTAACTGCGGACAGATGAATACGGCGGAGAGCCATTTCTGCCG
>CAZMQR010000417.1:0-1964 GCA_964568325.1 uncultured Chloracidobacterium sp.
GGCATCATCGGGATGGGACACGCTTATCCGGAGGGCATTCTCACAAATGCCGACCTGGAAAAGATCGTCGAGACCAGCGATGAATGGATAACCACGCGGACGGGTATCAAACAGCGCTACAAAGCGGCTGATGACGAGTACACGTCGCAGTTTGCGGTTCGCGCGGCCCGCCAGGCGATCGAGCGTGCCGGGATCGAGCCTAAGGACATAGAGATCATCATCTGCGCGACTACGACGCCCGACCAAATACTGCCCTCGACCGGCTGCCTGATTCAGGCTGAGCTTGGCTGCGAAAATGCTGCCGCGATGGATGTCTTTGCGGCCTGCTCAGGGTTCATTTACGGGATCTCGATGGTCGAATCGATGATCCGTACGGGCCAGGTCCGCTACGCTCTCGTGATAGGAGCCGAAGTGTTGACCAAGTACGTTGATTATACCGACCGCGGAACGTGCGTGATCTTTGGCGACGGGGCCGGAGCGGCTGTTCTGGGGCCGGTGCCCGATGGTAAGGGCGTTCTTGCCACAAAGATCCGTTCTGACGGTCGTTACGAAGAGTCTCTTTACGCCCGCGGCGGCGGGACGAAATACGGCACCTCGCACCAGACGATCGATGATCGCATGCACTACTTCACGATGAAGGGCAACGAGATCTTTAAGCTCGCAGTGAGGTCGATGGCCGATATCTCGCTCGAAATGCTCGATAAGGCGGGCCGCAGCATCGACGAGGTCGCGATGATAATCCCGCATCAGGCGAATCAGCGGATTACGGATGCGGTGGCACAGCGGCTCGGCGTGTCGGACGAAAAGGTCTATTCAAATATCGAGCGGACCGGCAATACCTCGTCGGCTTCGATCCCGATCGCCTTGGATGAATGCCTTGAGAGCGGCAAGATCAAGGAAGGCGACCTCGTATTGCTCACCGCGTTTGGCGGCGGCGTTACCTGGGGTGCGTCGGTCGTGCAGTTTTAGATGATCCAGACGGCCTACATTTTTCCGGGGCAAGGCAGTCAGGCTGTCGGAATGGGCAAGGACCTGTTTGACAACTCAGCAGCGGCACGAGAGGTTTTTGACACAGCCGACGATGCTCTCGGATTCAAGCTGTCAGAGATGTGCTTTGCGGGCGATGAGGCCGACTTGCAGCTTACGGCGAATACGCAGCCTGCTATATTGACGGCCTCTGTGGCCTGTTATCGCGCGGCACGCGAGGCGGGAATGCCCGCGCCGGACGTCGTTGCCGGACATAGCCTTGGTGAGTATTCGGCCTTGGTCGCGGCAGGCGTGCTCGATCTAGCCGATGCTGTCAGAACGGTCCGGAAACGCGGGACATACATGCAGGAAGCGGTTCCCGTCGGAGCCGGGGCGATGGCGGCTATCCTGGGGCTTGACGCAGCGACCGTCGAGCAGGGTTGTGAGGAGGCTGCCGAAGGAAAGGTTTGCAGCCCGGCAAATATAAATTCGCCTTCGCAGGTCGTGATCGCGGGAGATACAGATGCTGTCGATCGGGCATGTGAGATATTGAAAGCAAAGGGAGCGAAGAGGGCTATAAAGTTGAACGTGAGTGCTCCGTTTCATTGTGCCCTGATGATGCCGGCAGAGGAACGGTTAGCGAATGATCTCGTTGACCTGGGTTACGGCGAATTTTTGTTCCCTGTCGTCCACAACGTCGATGCCGTATCGAGCGTGGACCCTGCGGCGGTTGCCGGCAAACTCACGCGGCAGGTCTCATCGCCGGTTCGCTGGCTTGCGTCGGTCGAGGCGATGAAAGCGGCAGGCGTGGCCAAATTCATCGAGATCGGGCCCGGAAAGGTGTTGACGGGGCTCGTCAGACAGATAGACCACGACGCTGAGTATAGTAATATTGAGGACACGGAAAGTTTACGCAATACGTTAGAAACTCTATAAACAGGAGAAAATATGTCAGAAGTACAGGATAAGATCAAACAGATCATCGTTGACGAACTCGG
>CAZMQR010000418.1:0-1957 GCA_964568325.1 uncultured Chloracidobacterium sp.
GCGCGGTCGATGTTAACGTCACACCGCGGTTCTTTATCCGGCCCGTGCAGGTCGATTATGCCCCGACGTTCTTCGGCCATAACGCGCAGCACAATTTCCAATTCGGCGCCGGCGCGGGGTTCAGGTTCTAAAGTCGGTAATTGGTAGAAAATTCATCCACCGTGTTAAATTCGTAATTCGACACGGTGGAACGAAATCACCTTCCAATAGGAATCTTTGACTCAGGCGTCGGCGGCCTGACGGTTTACCGCGCTTTGCATGACCGGTTGCCGAATGAGCACTTTGTTTATCTCGGCGATACGGCTCGCGTGCCGTATGGGACGAAATCATTGGCGACGGTCGAGCGGTATGCGCTCGAGAATTCGCAGTTTCTTGCGTCACGGGGCATCAAGCTGCTCGTGGTTGCGTGCAACACGGCGTCGGCGCTTGCTTTGCCGGCGATTAGGGAAAAGATCGGCCTCGATGTCGTCGGTGTTATCGGCCCCGGCGGGCGACGGGCGGTCGAGATGACGCGTGACAAAGAAAGCCCGCGCATCGGCGTGATCGCGACGGAGGCTACAGTTGCGAGCGAGGCTTATCTCGAAGCGATCCGACGGGCCTCGGAGACCGCAGAAGTCTTGCAGGCCGGCTGCCCGTTGTTCGTTCCGCTGGCGGAAGAGAACTGGACCCGCGAACCTGAGACATATTCGATCGCCACAAAGTACCTCGCCGGGATGCGAGCGTTCGCTCCCGACGCGCTCGTGCTCGGATGCACACACTATCCGATACTGCGGGATGTGATCCGGCAGGTGGTCGGCGAGGATGTTATCCTTGTAGATTCGGGTGAGGCGACGGCGGATGAGGTCGCAGTTTTGTTAAAGGAAAAAGGCCTCGAGAATCCCGAAGCGGTGAGAGGCGAACGCCGTCTCTGCGATGACCTTGACCATTTCTATGTGACCGATGCGGCTGACAGGTTTGGCCGTGTTGCGGAGCGATTCCTGGGCGTCAAGCCGTCGAAGCTCGAGGCGATAGAAGTTTATGGCGGCGATCAGCTAGAGAATTAAACAGGATGAACAGGATAAACGGGATATAAGAAATCCATTGTTCCTTTTATCCTTTCATCTTGTGCATCCTGTTTCGAAATAGGTCCTAATAAATGGCTTACGAGAGAATCGATAAGAGAACCTACGACCAGATCCGGGCGACCAAGATCACACCCAATATCTCGCCATACGCCGAAGGGTCGGCTCTGATCGAGGTGGGCGGAACGAAGGTTATCTGCACCGCGAGCGTCGAGGATCGTGTACCGATGTTTATGCGCAATAAGGGGCTCGGTTGGGTGACGGCGGAGTACGCGATGCTGCCGCGGGCGACGAATACGCGGACGCAGCGTGAGACGCAGAAACCATCGGGCCGCACGGCGGAGATCCAACGACTGATAGGCCGCAGCATGCGGGCGATCGTCGATACGAAGCTACTCGGCGAACGACAGATATATCTCGACTGCGACGTGATACAAGCCGATGGCAGTACGCGATGCGCTTCGATCACGGGAGCGTATGTCGCTCTCGCACTTGCCTGCCGAAAGCTCGTAAAAACAGGCGTGATCAAGACAAATCCGATCCTTAGCGAGGTTGCCGCCGTAAGTGTCGGCATCATCGAGGGCACGCCGATACTCGACCTCGCATACGCCGAGGACAGCGAGGCCGAGGTCGATATGAACATCGTCTGCACCGGTGAGGGTAAATTCATCGAGCTGCAAGGAACGGCCGAACGCGAGCCTTTCTCACGCGAGCAGATGGACGCGATGCTGGTGTTGGCCGAGAAGGGAATTCATGAGCTGTTCGCGATACAGCGCTATGCGCTGAACGCATAGGAATTATCTTTGGTGTAAAATCGACCTGAGGTTTTATATGCTGACAGCTATTGAACGTACGGGAACCAATAATGCTAACTCTCAGATCGTCTTGGATGAAGA
>CAZMQR010000419.1:0-1951 GCA_964568325.1 uncultured Chloracidobacterium sp.
GCCTCGATCCGGCGAACGCGGTCGCCGCTGCGGAGCAGGTCGCCCAGCGTGTGGATGACGGGGAGGCCGGCTCCGACGTTGGTCTCGAAGAAGAAGTTTGCACCGTATTCGCGCGCGAGGCCCTTGAGACGTCGATAGTTTTCGTATGCGGAGGAGGCGGCGACCTTATTACAGGCTATGACCGAGACGCTGCGTTCAAGCAGTTTCGGATACATCTCGACCACGTCAGCGCTTGCCGTGACATCTACGAAGACTGAATTTCGCAGGTTGTTGGCGATGATCGCGTCTGTGAATGCCTCGACAGAATTTGGTTCTGCTGCCTCGAGCGCGGTCCGATATCCGGCAATTTCGAGCCCGTCCTCGTCGTAGGCATAGCGCTTGCTGTTCGCGACGCCGACGACTCGAAGATTGAGCCTCATGTCATCGAGGACGTGGTCATGCTGGCTGCCGAGTTGACCGATGAGGCGTCCGCCGACCGTGCCGACGCCGGCGATGTAGATATTCACCTGCTTGCTGCCGTCGGAGAAAAATTCCTCGTGCAGCGTGTTTATGGCCTTTCTGACATCGCGCGAAGAGATGATCGCGGAGATATTGCGCTCGCTCGAACCTTGGGCTATCGCGTGGATATTGATGCCGTTCTGCCCGAGCGTGGTGAACATCTTGCCTGAGACGCCGGTGTGTTCCTTCATCCGCTCACCGACCAGAGCAAGGATCGAAAAGCCCGTCTCGACCTTGAGCGGTTCGATCCGGCCGGCGACGATCTCGTATTCAAATTCCTGATCGACGACGCGCTTTGCCCGGTCGGACGACGCCTCTTCCACGGCCACGCAGATCGAGTGTTCAGACGAGCTTTGCGTGATCAGGATGACATTGATCCGGGCCTGTGAGAGAGCACCGAATAACCGTTTTGAAAAGCCGGGAATGCCGACCATGCCGCTGCCCTCGAGGTTAAGCACGGCGATCTCGTCGATGCTTGAGATGCCTCGGATAAGGTCTTTCTCAGCAGCGTGCTCCGACTCGATCAGCGTGCCGTTATCGTCGGGGGCGAAGGTATTCTTGATCAAGACGGGAATGCCCTTTGCCATCACCGGCTGGATCGTCGGCGGATAGATGACCTTTGCTCCGAAATGGGACAGCTCCATCGCCTCACGATACGTGATATGAGAGATCTGACGGACGTTTCGCACAAGTTCAGGGTCGGCGCTCATCATGCCGTTCACGTCGGTCCATATCTCGAGCACCTCGGCATCAGCCGCAGCCGCAACTATCGCCGCGGTATAATCAGAACCGCCGCGTCCCAGCGTCGTCGTGTGTCCCTCTGCGTCAGAGGCGACAAATCCGGGCAGGATGTGAATGGCCGCATCGGACCCGTCGAAATACTCCGCGATTCGTCGATTCGTATCCGCGAGATCGACCGACGCCAGCCCGTGATTCGAGTTTGTCCGGATCAGTTGGCGGCTGTCCTTCCACTCGTTGTTGATACCGGCTTCAGTCAGCCTCGCGGAAACGATCTTTGTCGAGACAATCTCGCCAAAACTCAGGATGCGGTCGAGCGTCTTTGGCGTCAGCTCCCGGGTGAGCCTGACGCCGTCGCAGAGGTCGCAGAGTTCTTTGATCGTTGACTCGACAAATTCGGCAACAGCATTCGCCCCACCATTGCCAAAGAGGTCGCGGATCGACGCCAGATGGCGTTCGCCGATGCGGCCGAGTATCTCAAGGTAGCCGTCGTCGCCGGCCTCGGCAGCTCGGCCGGCCGCTATCAGATCATCGGTCGTGCCGAGCATGGCTGACATTACGACCGCGCAGCGGCCCTGCTCGCCGGAACGGCGAATGATCTCGATGACCTGTTGGATAGCTTCGGGGCTGCCCACTGACGAGCCGCCAAATTTTAGGACCTTCATACTCTGCTCAGCAGTATATCCTTTACCGCCTGATAGTCGTTGGGAAGCTC
>CAZMQR010000420.1:0-1946 GCA_964568325.1 uncultured Chloracidobacterium sp.
AATGCCCTGGATCCGATGGCTGCCGACCTTGTGGCCCGTCGAGAGCGTTGGCGATTCGGCCGGTTCGAGAGGATGGAGTTTAATGTCCGGGTTCTTTTCGCGAAAATAGGCCGCACAACCCATAATCGTGCCGCCCGTACCGACCCCGGCGATGAACGCATCAGGCTCGAAACCAAGCGTGCCTAACTGCGACCATATTTCCGCTGCCGTGGTCGTATAGTGGGCCTCAGCGTTGGCGAAGTTCGAGAACTGATGCGGCAGAAACGTCCTGCCATGGTCGCATCGGTGGGCATCGGCCATCTCGATGCTGCCGAGAAAGCCGCCTTCGTCACGGCTGACGAGCGTCACGTCGGCTCCGTAGCTCTTGATGAGTGATATGCGCTCCTGGCTCATCCATTCGGGCATAAAGATGTGGACCGGGTTGCCAAACGCATGGCCGAGCGCGGCGAATGCGATCCCCGTATTGCCGCTCGTAGCTTCCGCAATGACGTCGCCTTTGCGGATCTGTCCGTCTCGATAGGCCGAGCGAAGGATATGAAAGGCCATGCGGTCTTTGATGCTGCCCGACAGGTTGAGGTGCTCGGCCTTGGCAAAGACGGTTCGCCGTTGGCCCTTGTAATGACAATGAACGGCAAGCAGCGGCGTATTGCCGATCAGGCTCTCGACATAGGTCGAGCTGACCGGCAGCGAACTAAAACTCTGTTGAAAATCGCAGAGGCTGTTCGTGTTCATCTCTTGGGCCGGATCGGCCTCGTTAGCTTTCATAACCTATTTTGTGCGGCGTTAAATATGCGGCGGATCATATTCTGCTATCCGCAGAGAACGGCGCCGCCGTTGATGTTGAGGATCTCGCCGGTAATGTGACGCGACCAATCGGAGAGCAGGAAGCAGATCGACAGCGCCACGTCGTCCGTGGTTGCGATGCGTTTGAGCGGTATGGAATCTATCACGCTTTGCTCGTAATCACTGTCATCGAACACAGGCCTTACCATCGCGGTCTCGATCCAGCCCGGTGCGACCGCGTTGACACGTATCTTTGGCGATAGCTCTGTCGCAAGGGCTTTGGTAAACGAGATCATGCCGCCTTTACTGGCCGAGTAATTTGAGTAATTTGCTTCGCCGCGTTGGCCTGAGGTTGACGAGACCATAACGATCGCGGCCGATTCGCGTTTCTTCATCGCCGGCGTACACGCCTTGACCGAGGCCCATGCGGATTTGAGGTTTGTGTTGATCACCTTGTTCCAAAGCTCCTCAGACATTTCCTCGATCGGAGCGCCGTCCCAAACTCCGGCATTGCAGACGAGATAGTCGATGCCGCCGAAACTGTCGATAGCTGCCTTAGCAACTTCGCTCGCCCCGGAGAATTCCGAAACGTCGGCTTTCACCGCGACCGCACCGACGCCCTTAGCCGTGCATCGCTCGACCGTCTCGGTTGCTTCGGCGTCGTTGCTCAAATAATTAACAACAATATTCGCCCCGCCCTCGGCAAGCCTAAGAGCCGTCGCCCGGCCGACGCCCCGCGAAGCACCGGTGACGACGGCAGTTTTTTTGGCGAAAAGGTTGTTGGGAAGCTCAACGCTCGACATATAGGCGGAAACACGAGCGGTAGCGAGTGTGCCCGTGTAGGTGAGTGTAGTTTAGCGTGTTATCGAAACGTAAGCTAATATTGCAGCATTAGCGCTAAACGAACCGGCACACTCCCTACCGGTCGTGTTTCTGCCTGTTATGCACAACGCGAATCTGCTCGAAGACCAGCCCATTGCCTGGACGCCGACGCCCGAGGTCATCGAGCGCTCGCGCCTGATGCAGTTCATGCGCCAGATCGGTGTCGAGACGTGGGACGAGCTTTACGAATTCTCGATCCGCGATGTCGAGAAATTCACCGATGAGGTGCTGAGATTCCTCGACATCAAATTCGACCCGCCGTACGGAAAGCTGCTCGACAC
>CAZMQR010000421.1:0-1945 GCA_964568325.1 uncultured Chloracidobacterium sp.
CGGCGTCAGCCAGTGCAACCTCACTTGGCAAGATCGCGCGCGCCTCGGCCGTTCTGATCTCGATCTGTGGGTGTATGACCGTGGCATACAATTCAGGAAATGCGAGCGGAACGATATCGAGCGGATCCGAGGATCGCACCAGCGTAAAACCGCCATAGATGCACGGGGCCAGATTGTCGGCATGCCGCGAACCCGCGGCCAGCATCTCACCGGCCATCGCCAATTCGACGAGTTCGGCGCTTGAAAAGGGTTCGCCAGCAAGCAGGTTCGCCGCAGCGACGGCCCCACACGCGCTAGCCGCGCTCGAGCCGATGCCGCTGCCGGGCTTTATCCGCTTTGTGATCTCGACCTCATAACCGTTTTCCGCCGCGGATGCGTCGATAAAAGCCTGCAAGGCAACAC
Organism: uncultured Chloracidobacterium sp.; assembly: GCA_964568325.1. Lineage (GTDB taxonomy): Bacteria > Acidobacteriota > Blastocatellia > Pyrinomonadales > Pyrinomonadaceae > OLB17. Next base: position 403 of record CAZMQR010000421.1, read on the forward strand.
CTGCGACGTTGCGTCCCGCCTCTGTCGGAAGGCCAAAATCGTCCCTGTGGATGATCGAGATGCCCGCCTTTTCAGACTTGCGCACGGTCATTTCGTCATACGGGCCATCAAGCGCAAAGCCGAGGCAGTCAAAGCCGCACACTACATTCGAGACCGTCGCGGGTGCGAGCACCCTTACTTCATCCATACTTTCGCCAATGCCCTTCGGGCGTTGTATCATCTATTTCTTTCGGTATTCGCCGTTCACCGATGCGCTACTTTAGCACAAACCGTTCATCGCCGGACGTCAGCTTCAGCGAGACTGTCCTTCGCGGCCAGCCCGACGATCGCGGACTCTATTTTCCGGCCGAAGTCCCGCGGCTTGACAACGGATTTGTCGATAAACTCTCCAACCTCGACAACGCCGAGATAGCCTTTCGCGTCATTCAGCCGTTTGTCGACGGCGAGATCGACGACGCCTCGCTCTATGCCATATGCAGCGAGACGGTCGATTTTGAGTTCCCTCTCGTTCCGGTCTCGGCCCGGATCTCGGCCCTCGAACTCTTTCACGGGCCGACGCTAGCGTTCAAGGATGTCGGAGCCCGGTTCATGAGCCGATGCCTGAGCCATTTCTCCGGTTCGGTCGGAGAAAAGACGCTGGTGATAGTTGCGACCTCGGGCGATACGGGCGGCGCAGTCGCAGCTGGCTTTCACGATGTCGATGGCGTCGAGGTCGTGATCCTCTATCCTAAGGGCCGCATTTCTCGCGTTCAGGAACTGCAGCTCACGACGCTTGGGGGTAACATCACGGCCCTCGAGATCGACGGCGTCTTTGACGATTGCCAGGCGATCGCCAAGCGTGCACTTGCCGACGCGAAACTGCGAGCGAGGGCACGCCTAACGAGCGCAAATTCGATAAATGTCGGACGCTGGCTGCCGCAGCAGTTTTATTACTTCTTTGCACTAAAACAGTGGTCGGGCGAGCCGCCCGTCGTCTGCGTACCAAGCGGTAATTTTGGCAATTTGGCGTCCGGCATGCTTGCTCACGCCTCGGGCCTGCCGCTCAGGCGATTTGTCGCGGCGTGTAATGCCAATGATGTCGTGCCGAGGTTTCTGCTGACGGGCAGCTACGAACCGTTGCCGTCCGTCGCTACGCTCTCAAACGCAATGGATGTCGGCGATCCGAGCAACTTTAGCCGCATTATGGAGCTATTCGACGGTGATAGTGAGCGGCTTCGCGAGAGGCTGGCTGCGACCCGCGTCACTGACGAGGCTACGGCTGCGACGATCCGTGATGTGGACGAAGAATACGGTTATACGCTCGATCCGCACGGGGCCGTAGGTTACCGATGCCTTGCGGACTATCTGCGGAACAACGCCAACGAGAGCGGCTTCTTTCTCGAAACTGCCCATCCGGTGAAATTCGATTCCGTGAATGAGATACTCGGCCGTCCCGTTGCCGTTCCGCCGTCAGTCGAGCATCTGTTCTCAAAGCAATCGCTGAGGGTCGAGCTTCCCAACGACTATCAGGCGGTAAAGGATATACTGCTGAGCAGAGTATGAA
>CAZMQR010000422.1:0-1938 GCA_964568325.1 uncultured Chloracidobacterium sp.
AAATCAGTAAAATCTTCGGCCTGCACGGCATCGCTAAAATCCATAAAGCTCGTTTTTACAAGCGTTTGAAGCTTGTCTTTGCTTGGGATCTCGAGCTTTACGTCGCTATTTGTGTCGGATGAGCCGCCGGGCTTGGTATATGCCACGCCGCTCAGCGTCATCTTGTTGCCGGACGGGGCCTTGTCGATCTTGAGCGTCGGTCCGATGCCCACGAGTTTGATGGTAAGTTCCTTCTTTGCGTCATCGATCTCGACTGAGCCGTTCGTTACCGTCGTGCCGCCGGATTTGTAATCACCTGAGCCGTCCGCGCGGATCGTTATCGTTGATCCGTCATTGCCTGTCCATGCCCCGACATACTCGCTCGGTGGTGGGGTGCCGTCGCCGCCGCAGGCAAAACCAAGGACAAATAAGACGCCGATGGTGAGCATCAGAGCCGTTAGATTTCGAGCATTCATGGTCGCGAGAATTAGGGTTTTCATGATTTTCTCCTATGATCGATACGCTTTACTGCGAGCTCTCGACGAGTTTTAGTAATGTGCGAATTGCAACTGCTGTCGGGCCTTTTGCCTGATGTGGCTTAACACCGTCGGCCCACGCCGTGCCTGCGATGTCGAGGTGTGCCCATTTGGCCTTATCGACAAACTCCTGGATAAAGACCGCGCCCATGATCGTGCCGGCCTTGCCTTTCGGGCCTATGTTCTTGATATCGGCGATGTCCGACTTGATGTCCTTGCTGTATTCGGGGCCGACGGGAAGCTGCCAGTAGCCCTCGCCCGCGTCCTTGCCACAGGCGATGATCTCGTCAACGAACTTCTGATCGTTCCCCATAATGCCCGTATTGTGGGCGCCTAGCGCGATGATCACGGCTCCCGTCAAGGTCGCCATATCGACAATGCGCGTGGCCCCCTGTTTTTCCGCGTAGGCGACGGCGTCGGCGAGAATTAGGCGGCCCTCGGCGTCGGTGTTTAGGATCTCTATGGTCTTTCCGTTCATCGCGGTGACAACGTCAGCGGGCCGCGAAGCGCCGCCGTCCGGCATATTCTCGACCGCCGCGACCACGCCGATCACCGGGACCGACGGCTTAAGCAACGCAATTGCTCGCATCGTGCCGATAACGGTTGCACCGCCGGACATGTCGTATTTCATCGCGTCCATGCCGTCGCCGGGCTTGAGCGATATGCCGCCCGTGTCAAACGTGATGCCCTTGCCGACGAGCGCGAGCAATTCACCTTTTTTGGCGGTGCTTTTTGTCGGCGTGTAACGCAAGACGATGAGTTTCGCAGGCTGTGTCGAACCGAGCGACACACTCATCAGCGAGCCCATGCCTTGCTTTGTCATCCACGCTTCGTCGTAGATCTCGCATTTCAGGCCGACGCTCTTGGCCATTGCCTGTGCGCGTTTTGCCATCTCGGTCGGCTGAAGGATGTTTGGCGGCTCGTTGGCGAGATCGCGAGTCAGGTTCATCGATTCACCGATCGCCCGGCCGCGGGCGATGCCATTCTTTAGGTCTCCGGCCTTCGCCCCGTCGATGCAGACGATCAGGCCGCTGACCGACTTTGTATTCTTGTCCTTCGTCCTGTATTTATCGAGTTCAAACTGGCTCGTGATAAAGCCCTGAACGGCGTTCTGCGCGGCTTCGACGGCACCCGCATCACCACGCGGAAGCAGGGCAAAGCCCTTTACGCTTCGCTTCCTGAGATACCGCGTCGCCGTGCCCGCCAAGGCCGCGACCGAATGGGCCTTGTATTCCTTTTTGTCGCCGACACCGATCAGCAGCAACCGCGTTGCGGTGACCTTGCCCTTCGGAGCGAACCGAAGCAGGGCCGTCTGGCCGGCATCGCCCTTGAATTCCTCGTGCTTGATCACGCCGGCCAATAGGCCGCCGGTGAGCTTGTCGAGCTCTTTGAGCAAACCGCCGGAAGCTTTCTCACCCTTAAA
>CAZMQR010000423.1:0-1937 GCA_964568325.1 uncultured Chloracidobacterium sp.
GGATCGACTGGCACGCTGAGGAACACATTCCTTACGACCTCGCAGACGTGAGTCTCGACTATCAGGTGACAGCCGAGACCGAGGAATCGACGAACGTGCTGATCGCCGCCTGCAAGCGCGAACGCATCGACAACATCAAACAGGCCATCCAGCTTGCGGGCAAGACGCCGGTCGTGATCGACGTTGACACCTTTGCCCTGCAGAACTGCTACGAGGTCAATTACGAGCCGACCGAGGATGACGTCGTGACACTGCTAAATATCGGTGCCTCGACGATGAACGTCAACATCGTCAAGGGCACGCGTTCGCTCTTTACCCGCGACATCACGGTCGGCGGCAGCCAGTTTACCGACGTGCTGCAGCGGAGTTTGGGACTGAACTTCCAACAGGCCGAGGCCCTCAAGCGGGGCGTGACCGATGCGGTCGATGTCGAAGAAAAGTCGATCGAACCGCTGATGAATAACGTCACCGAGATCGTCGCGATGGAGATACAGAAGACATTCGATTTCTATCGAGCGACGACCGATGATAACGAGACGCAGGTCCAGAAGATACTCATCTCCGGCGGCGGCTCAAAGCTCATCGGCCTCGCGGACGAGCTTTCGCAGCGGCTTGAACTGCCCGTCGAGGTGCTCGACCCTTTCCGAAGGATCAAGGTCGATCCGAAGAAGTTCGATCCGGACTACATGCATGAGATCGTGCCCGAGATGGCCGTTGCGGTCGGCCTGGCGGTCAGAGGAGTTTAATAACAATGATCAAGATCAACCTACTCAATTCGGTAACTGAGCGTCAGGGCGGTGCGGTCTCGGCCGTAGATCGAAAGATCTCGAGCTCGTCGTCGCGTCTCGTGCTGATGTCGGTCGTTGTCGCTGTTCTGCTCGCCGCGGTCATCGGCTGGGACGTGATCAGCACTCAGATGGCTAAGACCGACGCCGAGCGCCAGCTCGACGAGCAGAAACAGATCGCTGCCGAGCTTGAGATCGTGATGAACGAACAGCGCGACCTCGAAGCAAAGATAGCGAATATCGACCTTCGCATCGATGCGATCAAGAGGCTGCGTGCCTCGCAGGCCGGGCCGAGTGCCGTGCTTGATGCGATGCGCGAGCGTATCGCCATGGTGCCGGGCCTCTATCTCGAGAGCGTCGAGCAGGCGGGCGACAGCCTGATCATCAAGGGCAACAGCCCGGATGAATCACAGGTGACGCAGTTTGGCCGCAGCCTCGAATTCTCGAACGGCCTCTTCTCAAACCTCAATATCGAAACAGCGCGTTCTGAGGTCGAGAACAAGAACGCTCCGCAGAAGGTGAACGCAAGCGGCGAACCTGCCAAGGTCCAGATCGTCAACTTCACCATCAAGTGCTCATACACGCCCGAAAAGGCGCCCAATCCTGACGGTGCCAATCCGACGACAGCATCCGCTCCGGGTGTTCCGCAGCCGGGCCAGAACGTCCAGGTAGCCAAGAACTAGCCGCAAGACAAACAGAGAAGGTAATCGACATGTTAGACAAGATCAAGAACCTGAAATGGCACTTTCAACTGATCATGCTGGTCAGCATCGCGGCGTTGCTCTACGCGGGCGTCTGGTATTTCTTTACCAGCGAAACACGCGCCGAGGTCGTCGCCCTCAATGATCAGGTCGCCCAATTGAGGTCAAAGAACGAGGCGGCACGTGTAGCCACGCAGCGCATCAACGAGTTTCGTGCCTTGTTCGCCAGCAAATCTGAGGAATACGAAGAGCTAAAGGTATTGCTCCCCGAACAGCGTGAGATCACAAATGTCCTTCAGGGCCTACAGGACACGGCGAACGGCAGCCGAATGGTCGTGATGCGTTTTGCACCGCGTGATGACACGCAGCAGGATATGATCATGGCGAAGCCGGTCGAGGTCGAGGTGGACAGCAACTTTACCAACCTGCGGGCCTTCTTTGAATCAATGGC
>CAZMQR010000424.1:0-1925 GCA_964568325.1 uncultured Chloracidobacterium sp.
GCGTCGGCGGTGGTGTGGCCGATAAGGTTGAGTTCGGCGGCGGTGTCGGCGGCGTCTATATCGCGCGAAAGGCTCGGTTTGCGACGGGGCACACTCGCTACCGCTCGTGTTTCTGCCTGTGGTTCCGCGGGGCGGAGGTCGGCGAGCTTTTCGCGGAGGCGGAGGTTGCCGACGAGGACTTCGGCAACCTCTTTGTCCAGGCGCTCGATGGTGCCGGTGTTGCCGAAGGACGTAACCACTCTGCTGCCGACAGTGAGGGCAGAACCACCTGCGTTAGCGGGTGGCATTGAACTCGCGCTAGACCCAAGTTGAACGCCACCTGCTGACGCAGGCGGTTCCGCCCTTCGTGCCAAAGTGGCTCGGTTCAACTCCGATTTGCGGGATAAGCGTTCTTTTTCGAGGCGGTTCTTGAGGGCTTTGTCCTCGATTGTCTTGAGAAATGCCTTTGATTGGCGGTCGAAATCGTCGACGGCGGAGGCGAGTTGGCTTTCGAACTCTTTTTGCCGGGCCTTTTCTTTTTTTACGGCCTCGATCTCAAGACTAGCGAATTTCATTGCCACAGCCTCGCGTTCTTCTTCAAGAGCGGCTCTTAGGTCCTCAGCCTGACGGGTTTCGGTTTGGAGTTTTTGAAGGTATTTCTCTGCTTCTTGGGCCGAAATATCGAGATTGCCGCGCGCGTCGTCGATCACCTGTGGATCTATGCCGAACCGCCGAGCGATCTCGATGCCGGACGAGGCACCGGCGAGACCGATCAGCAATCTGTAGGTCGGCTGAAGCGTTTTTTCGTCGAACTCAACGGAGGCGTTGATCACGCCATCGTCGTTGGCAGCGTACATCTTTAGGCCGCGATAGTGAGTCGAGGCGATGACATGCGCCCCGCAGCTGCGGCGGAAATGATCGACGATCGCGACTCCAAGAGCCGAACCTTCGTCAGGGTCGGTGCCTGTCCCGGCCTCATCGAGCAGGACGAGCGACGGTGCCGTGCACTGGCGGATCATTCCCGCGATGTTCGACATATGTGACGAGAATGTCGATAGATTTGCCGACAGCGATTGGTGATCGCCAATGTCGGCGAGAACTGAGCGGTAAAAAGGAATTCGTGCCTCGGTGGCAGGGACTGGCAGGCCTGAAATCGCCATCAGGCTGAGCAGGCCGGCAGTCTTGAGGACTACGGTTTTGCCGCCGGCGTTGGCGCCGGAGATGATCATAACTACTTTATCGGCCGTGAGTAAAAAACTGGACGGCACGATATCCGAGCCGGTGCCCTCCCTCACGGTTGGGCTACTGACACGGAGATGATCTTCGAGCAATGGATGCCGAGCGTCAATCAGGATCAACTCGTTATCGCTGATCTCAGGAGCCACGGCGTTGAATTTGCGTGCGAATTCGACCTTGGATTTGATGACGTCGAGTTCGGTGACGGCTTCGACGGCGGTTTCGACTGCGGGGAGATGTTCGCGAAGCGACTCAGTTAATGAAAACAGGATTCTCGCGACCTCGCGTTCTTCCTTGCCGCGCAGGTTTTGTAGTTCGTTATTGGCTTCGATGGCCTCGAGCGGTTCGACGTAAACTGTCTGGCCGCTGGATGAGAAACCGTGAGCGACGCCGGAAACCTTTCCGCGAAAATCCGATTTTACGGGTATCACGAAGCGGTCATTGCGCACCGTGACGATCTCGTCCTGGATCGCGGTCCCTGCGGCACGCATCGCGGACTCGAGGGATTTGGTCAGTCGCGCCCGTTGGGTATTTATCTCGCGGCGGAGCGAGGCGAGTTCAGGTGAGGCGTCGTCGACGATCTCGCCGCTCGGCAGAAGTTTTTTGGTTATCTGCTCGGTAACGGCGAGCAGGGACGGCGGAATGCTTTCGACAATTTGCCACAGGGTCGGCGCGTCGTCCTTTTCGGGTTGTATAGCGGAACGGGCAAA
>CAZMQR010000425.1:0-1924 GCA_964568325.1 uncultured Chloracidobacterium sp.
ATCGCTGAGGAGACCGGCGTGGTAAATACGGTCGATCCGCTGGGCGGCAGCTATTACCTCGAATCGCTTACTGAGAAGATGATAGCGGGATGCCTCGACTATTTCGATAAGATCGACGGTTTCGGCGGCATGGTCGAGGCGGTCGAGGCCGGCTTCCCCCAGCGGGAGATACAGGAGTCAGCCTATCAGTACCAGAAGGCGGTCGAACGCGGCGAGCAGTCTATCGTCAGCGTCAACAAGTATGCGATGGACGACGAGATCCACCAGACTGACATTCTGCAGATCGACGAGACGGTACGCGACCACCAGCTCGCACGTCTCGCCCGGACCAGGGCGAAACGCGACAATGGAGCGGTCAATATCGCCCTCGACAAGCTACGCTCGGCTTCGCAGAACGACGAGAACACGATGCCCGCGATCATCGAGGCCGTTGGAGCATACGCAACTGTCGAGGAGATCTGCGTCGCCCTGCGTGATGTTTACGGGATATACGAGGAACCGGTCATCTAGATTTGGACGAGATATTATCGATCACTGACATCAAGGCGACGAGATCGCCAAGCCTCGGCGAGATTGGCGAACGCATCGCTGCGCGTTTTCTCGAGGCCAACGGTTATCGCCTCGTGGTCACAAACTTCAAGGTCCCTGTCGGCCGCAATAGCAAGGGCGTTGCAGTCACCGGCGAGATCGACATTATCGCCATTGATGATGAAACCCTTTGTTTTGTTGAAGTTAAAACGCGCCGATCTGCCGAGTTTACACCGATCACAACAAATGTCGACCTCCGCAAGCAGCGCCAGATAACGCGAACGGCGCGGCTTTATCGCCGCCTGTTCGGCGTTGTCGATATTCCCTCCCGTTTTGACGTCGTCACCGTACTGATGCCATTGCAAGCTGACACGGAGATCGAATTGTTTAAGGGCTTTTGGAGCGAGTCGAAATTTAACAAGCGAAAATGGCCGGTCGATGCCTTGATCGACGCATGATCACTCGCCGCAGATCAGGTGCGCGGCGAGCAGCGGCATCGTCAGTTCGTGATGGCCTGTGATCGAGTAGCCGCGGCCGGCTCCGTTCGCGGTCGGACGGTGAACGACATTTGTCATTGGGCGATAGCGCTGGACAAAGTCAAAGTTTGCCGTCGTAATGTCCTGTACCTCATGTCCGAGATTGCGCACGACCGTGACCGCCTTAAGAAAGATCTCCGGCATCACGACAGCCGACCCGTAGTTGATATATACGCCACCGCCGTTCATCTCCTTGACCAGCGAACAAAATAAACGAAAATCCGTGTGCGACGAGGCCCCGAGGGCCGCGCCGTCGGCAGACGCGTGAAAGTGGCCGATATCGGCCCCGATCGTCAGATGGGCTGTAAAGGGGATCTGCCGCTCGTATGCCCGGCAGAGTAGCGACATATTGGCAAACGGCAGTGCCGCCGTCGTCAGGAGTCGGCCCATGGCCTCGCCCAGCCCGATCTCCTCTTCCTGCGCCGCCGATGCCGCGGCATTCAGGATCTCGCCGGTCTCGCGCGCCGCGCCAAAATCGCCCTTACCCAATGTCGCGTCAACGTCCTCGCTCGTAAACCCGGCCATTGCGATCTCACTGTCGTGAACCAGCACCGAGCCGTTCCCGGCGAGCGCGGTTACAAAGCCACGCTCCATCAGATCGATCAGGATCGGCGACAGGCCCGTCTTGATCACATGGCCGCCCATTCCCCAGATGATCGGCTTTTTTATCTCCCGCGCCCGTTTGATCTGAGCGGCGACGGAGCGCAGGCTCTTGACGGCGAGAATGTTGGGCAACTTTTCCAGAAAGGCTGCGACCGTATCGTCCTCCTTCGGCGGCCGGGCAAGATCATCCGTCGTGACCTTGCTCGGGCGCGAGGCAAGCTCGTATGTATTCACATTCGCCAGATCGATCGGTTTCA
>CAZMQR010000426.1:0-1909 GCA_964568325.1 uncultured Chloracidobacterium sp.
GTTCACGATGAAGGATTCGTCGATAACGCTCAAGGTGCCGTTGGAAGAGAGGTATTTGCCAAACATTACGGCGCAGGTTGACCTGGTTGGTGCGGCTCCGAGGATGAAGGATGACGGAACGCCGTTGACGTTTGCGAAGACGGGCGGGCAGGATGCCCGTGCTCCGATGCGGCCTGCGTTTGCCTCAGGCAGTATCAATTTGTCGATCTCGACCGCGTCGCGAAAACTGACGGTCACGGCCGATCCGGTCGATAAGACGCTCGCTCCCGGCGGTTTGACAAAGGTCAATGTTGCAGTTACCGACACCCAAGGCGAACCCGTGGCGAATAGCGAGGTCGCGATCGTGATCGTTGACGAGAGCGTGCTCGCATTGACGCGATATTCGATCGCCGACCCGATGGGCGTTTTCTACACGTTACGCGGTGACGGTGTTACCGATTATCATCTGCGGAAGGATGTGCTGCTTGGCAATCCTGACGACGTCACGCCTCCGCCGCCTCCACCGGCGGCCATGGCAGACGGTGTTGCGTCTGAGGCTCGAATGGGGTCAGGCGGCATTCTCGCGAACCGCGCAGTACCGAGTCCGAAGATGGTCTCGAAGGGTGAACGCGACGATTTCGCCGGGGCCGACGAAGAGCAGAACCAGCCCGATACGCCGATCAACCTTCGTCAGAATTTCAACGCCCTCGCCCTCTGGTCGCCGACCGTGAGGACGGATTCGAGTGGGCGTGCGGTGGTCGATCTCAAACTGCCGGACAATCTGACGCGATATCGCATCACGGCCGTTTCGGTCGATACAGGAAAGCGGTTTGGCAAGACGGAATCGAACATCACGGCCAAACAGCCGTTGATGGTGCGGCCGAGCGCGCCGAGGTTTTTGAACTTTGGCGACAAGGCCGACATTCCGGTCGTGGTGCAGAACCAGACGGACAAGGATATGGCGGTCGATGTGGCGATGCGTGTTTCCAATGCGAAGTTCGTGGATACGAGCGTTGGTGCAGGCGGGACGCCTGCGGTCCAGTCGGGGAAGCGCGTGGTCGTCAAGGCGAACGACCGCGCCGAGATGCGGTTCCCGGTGACGACCGACAAGGCGGGCACGGCGCGGTTCCAGTTTGTGGCGTCGAGCGGCTCGTTCTCGGACGCTGCCGAGATCTCGCTGCCGGTTTGGACGCCGGCGACGACCGAGGCGTTCGCGACCTACGGGACGACGGACCAGAATGGAGCGATCGTCCAGCCCGTGCAGACGCCGGGCGAGGTGTTTCCGCAGTTCGGCGGTCTTGAGGTCACGACCTCTTCGACGCAGTTGCAGGAATTGACCGACGCGTTCATATATCTCGCACGCTATCGCTACGAGTGCTCGGAGCAGATCTCGTCGCGAATGATCTCGACCGCCGCCCTGCGCGACGTGCTGAGCGCGTTCAAGGCCAAAGACATGCCGACGGCAGAGGAGTTGAACGCACGGTTCGCACGCGACGTTGAGATATTGAAGTCACGACAACGCGACGATGGCAGCTTTGGCCTGTGGACAAAGGCGAAAGAGCGATACGAATATCCGTTCCTGACGATTCACGTCGCCCACGCCCTGGCGTTGGCCAAGCAGAAAGGCTACAAGGTGCCCGACGGGATGCTCGACAAGACGAAACCTTACCTCAAGAACGTCGAGAAGCATTTTGACGATTGGTACAAGAATTCGATAGAGGTCCGCTGGACTATCTCGGCCTACGCACTCTACATCCGCGACCTGATGGGCGATAAGGATGTCGCGAAAGCCAAACGGCTGCTAACGGAAATGCAAGGCGGAAACCCGAGCAGTAGCGAGGGTGCCCCGCAGACCTCATTCGACAAAGCGCCTTTCGAGGCACTCGGTTGGATATTGTCAGTCCTAGCCGACGACGCTAACTCGCAGACC
>CAZMQR010000427.1:0-1902 GCA_964568325.1 uncultured Chloracidobacterium sp.
GAACTCGCGGGCAATCGAACCACTGGGAAAGTACCCCAGCGCCGACTCATGATTGTGCGCCGCGATGCCGATCTGCCGCAGGTTGTTGGCGCACGCGTTCCGGCCGGCAGCCGCTCGACTCGCCTGAATCGCCGGAATCAATAGGGCGACCAGCACACTCAAAACATCGCTGCTGGAGGAGCTGCTCCTCGTAACCTTGGCCCATATCATCTTCCTCGCGCACTTTCGCTCCATCCTGATCGTGACGATCCCGCTCCCGTTGGCGGTTTTGATGTCCTTCCTCTTTATGTACTTTATGGGCATCAGCTCCAACCTGATGTCCCTATCGGGTATTGCGATCGCGATAGGCGTGCTCGTCGATGCTGGGATCGTTGTCACCGAAAATGCCTTCCGCTTTATAGAGCGCAAAAAGATCGACACCAAGGACCGCCGTGCGGTATGGGAAACCGTGCTCGAATCGACCAAACTCGTCGGTCGGCCGGTTTTCTTTTCCATGGCGATCATTATCTTGGCGTTCATCCCGGTGTTCGCGCTGATTGGTCAGGAGGGCAAGCTGTTTCATCCACTTGCGTTTACTAAGACCTTCGCGATGATCGGGGCGACCATTCTGGCGGTCACGCTCGTCCCTGTCCTTTGCACCTACCTGATCGGCGGCAAGGTCCACTCTGAGAATGCAAACCCCGTCATGCGCTTTCTGGGGCGTTTGTATGAGCCGGTCCTGAGGCTTGCATTACGGCGACGTGCGCTGGCCATCGGTGTAGCCCTGGTGCTCTTCGGGAGCGCCGTACTGATGGCAACGAGTATCGGAAGCGAGTTCATGCCGCAGCTTAACGAGGGGGACGTCATGTTCATGCCGGTGACGGATCCGTCGATCTCGATCGACGAGGCGACCCGGATAATGCGTCGGCAGGACGAGCTATTGAAGGAGATCCCCGAAGTCGGGTGGGTGGTCGGAAAGGCCGGCCGCGCTGAAACATCCACAGACCCGTCGCCGATAAACATGAATGAGACGATCATTCACCTCAAGCCAGAGGCAGAATGGCGTGCCGGTATGGATCGTGAAAGTCTGATCGCGGAGATGGATGAGAAGCTGCGGATGCCTGGTGTCACGAACATTTGGACGCAACCTATCATAAACCGTATCGAGATGTTGACCACCGGCATCAGGACCCAGGTCGGGATCAAGATATTCGGAACTGACCTCAAGGCATTAGAGCAGATCTCACGCGATGTTGCGGGCGTTGTCCGGCGGATTCCCGGGGCGGCTGACGTTTATCCTGAACAGATAGGCGGATCACCCTACGTAGACATCGAGATTGACCGGCAGGCGGCCGCGCGGTACGGCATTGATGTAGCAACGATCCAGGAAGTAATCGAGATGGGGATCGGCGAGACGAACTTATCGGTAACCATCGAGGGGCGGCGCCGGTTCCCTGTCAGGGTCAGATATGGAAAAGAGTTTCGCGGCTCGCCCGAGGCATTGGGGCGCGTTCCCGTCATGACCGCATCGGGTGCCTCCATTCCACTTTCGCAGCTCGCAGATATTCGCACGGTGGAAGGGGCCACGATGATACAAAGCGAGAACGGGCTATTGCGCGGCACTGTCCTTCTTAACGTCCGGGGCCGCGACGTCGGAAGCTTTGTCGACGAGGCCAAAGCGACCGTTAGAGATTCGGTGCAATTGCCAGCAGGTTACTACATTGCGTGGAGCGGACAATACGAGAACCAACAGCGCGCCAAGAGTCGATTGCTGTTCGTGGTCCCGATAGTCGTCCTCGTTATCTTTGGGCTTCTTTACTTGACCTATCACTCAGCTATCGAGGCGGCCCACGTCCTAATGGCGGTGCCGTTTGCCCTCACGGGCGGCGTCTATCTCGTATGGCTGCTTGGCTACAACTTCTC
>CAZMQR010000428.1:0-1899 GCA_964568325.1 uncultured Chloracidobacterium sp.
CGACGTGCGCCGCCACCACATGTACCGCGAGACCTTCGCCATCTGCTGCGACGGGCACGGTGCGGAACCGGGATTGTAATCGGTCGAGATCGCAACTGCACAACCGGCGTCGATCAATTTGCGAGCTGGAGCAAACTTTGCTTTTCCGGCATTAAAGTTCTCCGTCGGGATTACAACGCCGACCGTGTCTGACTCTGCGAGCTTTGCGATCTCAGCGTTAGAAATTTCGTCGAGGTGATCGATCGAAACAGCATTCGACTCAATCGATAATCGGGACCCGCCGAGACTAGTAAACTGATCGACGTGGGCCTTTGTGCCAAAACCAAGGTTCTTTGCACGTTCCAGAAGCCGCCGCGATTGGTCGAGATCGAATGCATTCCTCTCTGTGAAAACATCGCAATAAAAACGGACGCCTGTCGCCGGAAAGTGTGACTGCTCATACCACTTCCACGCCAGCGGCAGCATCTCGTCGCAGACCAGATCAACGTACCTGTCGGATCTATCTTTGAATTCAGGCGGCACAGTATGAGCCGCAAGAAAGGTCGGAACGATTGTCGCAGGATGCACTTTGTCAAGTGTTTCAATGACCGCGAGCATCTTTAACTCTGTCTCGGTATCGAGGCCATAACCCGTTTTTATTTCAACAGTTGTGGTCCCGCATTTAAGCATCTTGTCGAGCCTCTTTGCTGCAGCCCCGACGAGTTCCTCGACCGACGCCGCACGAGTCGCCTTTACGGTCGAGAGGATGCCGCCGCCGGCAGCGAGTATTTCGAGATACTCCGCGCCCTTGATCTTCAACTCAAACTCATTCAGCCGGTTCCCTGCGTAAACAATATGCGTGTGAGGATCGACAAAGCCCGGACACACGACGCGTCCCTCAGCGTCGATAGTCTGATCGGCCACGAATGCACGAATGATCTCATCCGACTTCCCTACGCCGACAAACTTGCCGTCCGCTATCGCAACCGCGCCGTTTTCGGTGATGCCGCAATCGCGCATTGCTCCGCCGCGTTTGGGCTTACCGCCCGAAGCGCACGTCACGAGTTCACCGATGTTTTGGATTATGAGATCTGCGTGCAACACGGATCAGAAGCTCTTTTTGCCAACCTTTTCATGAGCATCGTTGATGAGCATCGTCGCAGCAGAGCCATACCACGGCGTAAGGTCCGCGATCATCATGCCGGAACGAATGACCGGATCGGTATCAACGAGCTTTTGTGCCTCTTCGACGGTTTCAACAGCGAAGATAAAGATACCGCGGTAGCCCTTTTCGTTCGTTCCGAACGGGCCCGCTAATGCGAGCTTGCCTTCGCCGGCAAGACGCTTGATATTCGCCATATGGCCGCCAAAGATCTTAGCGCGTTCCGCCTTGTCCTTGATCTCGGCATCCTTTGGCCCGGTCTTTAGCACGCAAAACACATATTTGCGCATTCCATAATCGTCTGCACCGGTCTTCGTGGCCAGTTCAGCGTCATATTTTGGGTTGGCCGGCTTTTCAGGTGCCTGTGCAAAGCCACAGATCGCGGCAAGGGCGCTCATCGCAAAAATCGCAAAGAGACTCTTCGTTTTCTTCATAAAATGCCTCTGAATATGATGTCAGAATCTTAACACGTTTCCCGCTGAAATGATTTCCGCTAGAATATTCGCAAACGTATGACACGAACCATCAAGGCCCCGACCGGCAGCGAATTGACCTGTAAGAACTGGCTCATCGAGGCCGCGTATCGAATGATCCAAAACAACCTCGACGCGGAAGTCGCGTTCGATCCCGACAACCTTATCGTCTATGGCGGGCGAGGCAAGGCAGCGCGGGATTGGGAGTGTTACGACGCGATATTGCGGTCATTAAAGGAGTTGAACGAAGACGAGACGCTTTTGGTTCAATCCGGCAAGCCGGTT
>CAZMQR010000429.1:0-1882 GCA_964568325.1 uncultured Chloracidobacterium sp.
CCGTCGCGATTGCCGAGGATGTTTGTCGAATACCAGCCTTCGAGGCCGATCATTCGCGACTTGAGGCCGGGGGCGAGGATGGTCTTCATCAGTGTCTGGCCGGTCTTAAAATCCTTGCCGCAGATGGGCATATTCGTCTGGTCGGCAAGCTCGACCATCGCGGGAATATCGACCGTCAGATTCGGGGCACCGTTGGCGAACGGCACGCCCGATTTCATCGCAGCGTAGGCGTAGATCATCGACGGGGCGATGCGTTCGTCGTTGTCATACATCGCCTTTTCGAGCGCCGCGAGCGAGGCGTGACACTCGGCTTCCTCGATATAGATCTCGGTCGAGGCGGCCCACACCATTACGAGCCGCGAACAGCCGTTCTCGCTCTTAAATCGAGCTATATCTTCAATTAGCTGCTCGGCAAGGTCCATCTTGTTCTTGCCGGTCTTGATGTTGTCGCCGTGGAGCCGTTTGACGTATCGCTGCTCAAAGACGGCTGCCATCGGCTTGAGCGAGGCGAGCTGTTCGGAGACCTGATTCAAGAGGTCCTTGTCGAGGACGCCGGCGTTCATCGCGGCGTCAAAGGCGTTTTCCTTAAAGATATCCCACGCGCCAAATACGATGTCGTCAAGCGACGCCAGCGGCACAAAATCCTTTATCTTTGGCACGCGGTCGTCCGTCCGCTTGCCAAGACGGATCGTGCCCATCTGAGTGAGCGAACCGACCGGCTCCGAAATGCCCCGCTTGATCGCCTCGACGCCCGCCACCAGCGTCGTCGAAACCGCACCTAACCCTACTAACAGGACGCCCAGCTTGCCATCCGCCGGGGCTATCCCCACACCTTTCTCAACCATTTATAACCTCCACAAACCAAAATAATAAGAATACTGTTTTTCCGTGCCAACGACAAAAGCCCGGCGACTTGGATAGTGGATCACTACCGCGGCTTGCCGCTCTCTTTGCGGAGCAGCTTGCTGCTCCGTGCATCCGTCGCCTACCATCGCGGCTTGCCGCCGCCATGCCCACAGCGGCGGCAAGCCGCATGTATTTTGCCGCCCGTCGGAGGAGCAAGCTCCTCCGCAAATAGGGCGGCAAGCCGCCAAGCCGTACTTCCCTCCTAGAATCCATAAGCCCGATACTTGTGCCTGGCGTGCATTGCGACGGCGATCGAGACGGCGTCGATCTGGTCGTCGTGCGCACCCTTTGGAAAGGCGCAGGCTTCGTCGATGAACTCCTTGTTCCAACCGGCGCGCACGAGCCGAAGTTTGCCTTCCGATGCGAGGTTGATCCAGGCGGCGGCCCGCACGGCCTTGTCGCCTTTCGGCTTGATCGCACGAAAGGCGCGTCCCTGGAGGCGAACCTCTTTCCTGAGTTCCTGAACGACGGCCGAACCGTTGGCCGTGTCCTCGATGCCGTGTTCGGTATCGAGTTCCTCGCGGATGCGTCCCAGAACGTATCGTCGCTGGTCGGGATACTCGATCCGGCTGCGAAAACCGCCGTCGATCCATAGATTTCCCTCCTTGTCATAGGCTACGCGGTAGCTTGCGGTGTAATCCGACGTCGCATTTGCCGTAATTCCCAGATCATATCCGCGTTTCCATATAAGTCCGTGCGGTGGACGGTCGATAATTTGCGTGAACCACTCCCGTTTGAACAATCCGCCCTCCGCCGGCACCGGATGCTGCTGATAGAGCGATGCGAATGAGTAATTGCCGATCTTTTCTCTGGTATTTTCGAGATGTTCTCGGTTAAACCTCGCGGGCCACAGCGCTTCACCAGCGCCTCGCCCCATCACATCGAGGCCGGCCCCGTCAGCGTGCCTTCCTGTCCCTGAAAGGGACAAAGATAATAGCCTGGGGTGAGCGACCGAAGGGAGCGGAACCCCAGGAAC
>CAZMQR010000430.1:0-1869 GCA_964568325.1 uncultured Chloracidobacterium sp.
ATTGCAGCGTTTCTGATGTTCTCGGGGACGGCAACGGCCCAATCCAGCCGTTCAGCCGCGGCTATACGAAGAGTAATGGACGAGCAGGTCACGGCGTGGAACAATGGCGACCTTGAGGCATTCATGCAGGGCTATTGGAACTCGGATAAGCTCAAGTTCGTGTCTGGCGACCGGATAACGTATGGCTGGCAGCCGACGCTCGACAACTATCGCAAGACATACGGCTCGTCGGGCATGATGGGCAAGCTGACATTTTCGGATCTCGAGATCACGGTACTCTCACGAAGCGCGGCATTCGTGGTCGGCAGTTGGTCGCTGGCACGCGAAAAGGACAACCCGAAGGGAAAATTCACGCTCCTGTTTCGCAAGTTCAAGCAAGGCTGGCGTATCGTTACCGACCATTCCAGTTGACCGCCGTCCGATGGACGGAACCTTCCTCGACGAGCGTGTTCCATTCACCGCGATCGGGCACTGCCCCAGCCACTTACGCGACTGCGAGCCGCAGGTCCGACACGCCCAGACTGTTGCACGGGCAGGATGCCCGCGTTCCGATGCGGTGACACAACAAACTTCCGCACAATTGCCGTTGGCTTTAGCCAACGGTTGACGGTTCAAGCAACTGTCGGGCTTTAGCCCAATCGGCTCATTGGCTAAAGCCCGATCTCATTGTCCCGGCCAACCGTTGCCTGAAGGCAACGGCAATAGTGTAACGGCAATAAGGCAATGGCAATAAGGCAACGGCAATGAGGCAACGGCAACGAAGCACTAAGATCACGCATTCAGGAGGCGCACGCGGGCAGGGATGCCCGCGCTCCGGTGCGGTGGCTCTCTTTCTTAGCGTCGGCTGTAGGACGAGCGTGAGGACTCGGGGCGTTCGAGTAAGGGTGCGAGGTATTCGAGGGTCTTGTTGACGGCGCCGCGGTTGGCGGTCATGGCGGCGAGGGCTTTTTGGCCGAGGGCCGTGCGGCGGCCGGTGTCGGCAAGAAGTGAACGAAGCTCCTCGGCGAGCTTTGTCGAGACATTCTTATCAGTGGTTTCGGCGAGTTGGACCAGAGCGTCTTTGCTTAGGAATTCAGCGACGGCGGCGGCGAAGTTAGTGGTGTATGGGCCGGTGATGATGGCGCGGCCTGCGGCGGCGGGCTCAAAGATGCTCTGGCCGCCGTGCGGGATGAGGCTGCCGCCGACGAAGACGATCTCGGCAAGCGGGTAGGCCGCGCGAAGCTCGCCGATAGAATCCAGCAAGATGACCTCTGCCGTGTGGTCGCGGCCTGAAGGCTTTTCTGAACGGCGCACCCATGAGAATCCACTCCCTTTGATCAATTCGGCGACCTCGCCGAAGCGTTCGGGATGACGGGGCGCGATCATTAGCCGAGGCAGGTTGGCGGCCGACGATTTCCAAACTTCTCTGAACGCCTCAATGACGATCTTTTCCTCAGGCGAATGCGTGCTCGCGGCAATGATCAGCGGGGCATCGGGTGAAATGCCAAAGCGTTCGCGCATCTCGCCGGTCAACGACGGTTCTTCATCGCCCAGGTCGTGGTCGAATTTCAGATTGCCGGTCACGCGGACCTTGCTGCCGCGTGCTCCGAGAGACATCAGCCGCGTGGCGTCGGCCTTGTCCTGCATCAGGGCGAGTTCAAGGTAGTTGAGGACGCGCTTCATAAAGCGTTTGATCTTTGTGTATCGGTTGAACGAACGCGCCGAAAGACGTCCGTTGACGATAGCAACGCGCGCCCCCGATTTATACGCCTCGCGAAAGAAGTTGAACCAAATTTCCGTCTCCATTACGAGCACGACCGACGGCCTGATACGCCGCAGGGCGCGGCGGACCGTATTGCGCCAGTCGAAAGGGAAGTAAAAGACAAGATC
>CAZMQR010000431.1:0-1842 GCA_964568325.1 uncultured Chloracidobacterium sp.
CAGGCATCAACGGTGGTCTTTGTGTCTATCAATGGCGAATTCGTCGGCTCGATCTATGTTGCCGACGCGATCAAACCCTCAGCGAAAGCCGCCATCGACGAGCTTCACCGGCAAGGCCTGCAGGTCGTGATGATGACCGGTGATAATCAGGCGACGGCGGACGCCGTTGCGACACAGCTCGGCATCGATCAGGTCTTTGCCGAGGTGATGCCCGAGGACAAGGCGGCGAAGGTGAAGGAACTGCAAGCTCAAGGAAAACGTGTAGCGATGGCCGGCGACGGCGTAAATGACGCTCCCGCTTTGGCACAGGCGGATGTCGGAATTGCATTTGCCAGCGGCACGGACGTCGCTATCGAGTCCGCTGACATCACGCTCCTCAAGCCCGACCTCGGCGGCATTTTGAAAGCACGCAACCTAAGCCTGGCGACGATGAAGAATATTCGCCAGAATCTGTTTTTCGCCTTTATTTACAATATCGTCGGCGTCCCCATCGCCGCGGGCGTACTGTTCCCTGTGCTGGGATTGCTGCTCTCACCAATGATCGCCAGCGCGGCGATGACGTTCAGCTCGGTGTCAGTTATCCTCAACGCCCTCCGCCTGCGTAACGCCAAGATCTAGCCCACGAAAAACACGAAACACACAAAATGGGTTATTCTTTTATTTAGTGTCTTTCGTGTATTTCGTGGGCAAATCATGGCTTTAGCGTTGGCAATTCACGGTGGGGCGGGGACGATACTTCGTTCGCAGATGACGCCTGATCTCGAACGCGAATATTGCGGCGGACTCGAAACTGCTTTGAAGATCGGGTGGGAGATACTCGAATCCGGCGGCTCGTCGCTCGATGCGGTTGAAGCGGCGGTTGTCAGTCTCGAAGACTTTCCCCTGTTTAACGCCGGCCGCGGGTCGGTGTTTACCCACGAGGGCAAGCAGGAAATGGACGCGTCGATAATGGACGGCCACAAACTGAAGGCCGGCTCGGTCGCGTTTGTCCGCAACATTCGCAATCCGATCAAACTCGCCCGCCTCGTGATGGAACGCACCGAACACGTCCTGCTCGCCGGCGAGGGCGCTAACCAATTCGCCGACGAACTCGGCATCAGACACGAACCTGACGAGTACTTCTTCACCGAACACCGCTGGCTGCAATTGCAGGATGCGTTGGCGGCTGGGAGAGTGCAATTAGACCATTCCCAATCCAAGATTCCGGATTCCAGATTCCAAATTGAGGACAAATCTGAAATTTGGAATCTGGAATCAGACACAGCGAAGCCAATAGGAACCGTCGGCGCTGTCGCCTGCGACGCCTGCGGCCACCTCGCCGCGGCAACCTCGACCGGCGGCATGACCAACAAGAAATACGGCCGCGTCGGCGACACGCCGCTCGTCGGGCTCGGCAACTACGCCGACGAAACCTGTGCCGTCTCATGCACCGGCCACGGCGAGTACTTCATGCTCGGCGTGACCGCCTATGACGTAGCCGCGCGGATGAATTATAAAGGTTTGTCCCTGGAAGACGCCGCCCGCGAAACCATCGACCGCCTGACCTCGACAGGCGGCGAAGGCGGCCTCATCGCCGTCGATGCCGACGGCAACGTAACACTACCATTCAATTCGGAAGGGATGTATCGCGGTTGGATCGCCGGGAAAGGTTACGAGAAAGTCGCGATCTTTAGGGCAGAACCGCCTGCGTAAGCAGGTGGCGTTCGCCCACCGTTTCTCGTGCTGAGGCGCTCTGCCACCTGCTTACGCAGGCGGTTCGGCCCTGTCCCGAAGACTAAAGTCTTAAAGTTCGCCAACCTGCTCGAGCACCTTCGTTCTCAGCCCATCAGTTATCCAAAATCC
>CAZMQR010000432.1:0-1819 GCA_964568325.1 uncultured Chloracidobacterium sp.
GGTAGGGATGCGACATCAGGAAGCTCCGCCGGCTGTTCCTTTATCGCATCGCTCTCAGGCTGCTCCTGAGTTGCTTCCGCGGCAGGTCCTACGGTTTCAGGCTTGTTTGGTTCCTCGGTCCGGTCAAGTTGTGCTGTATCCGTCCCGTTCAGCAGGTGGTCATCAATGACCGTCTCTTCAAGCAAGTTCTCCTGCTTAAGTTCGACGACGAGTTCTTCGAATACATTCATGGTGGGCACTCATTCTCGGGCAGGTTCGGCGTGCAGGGAGACGGGGGCGTGATCTAGGGCAGTATCTGACGGATCTCTCCGGTCTGGGTGAGTTGATACACGTACACTACACCCTCACCGGCTACGTTCCGTGTCGCGGTAACCGTGTAGCCGTTGCGTAATTCGGTGTCGGTCGGGGCGGCCGGCGTCATTGATATCACAAACTTTCCGCGAGTTACCTCGTTGCCCATGTTTGTTCCAATGCTGCTCGACAGCAGGTTATTGATCTCGGTTATCCGGCCAAAGCGGCTGTTCTGCGTAAAGAAATTGACCTGCGTCGAGGCGATCGTCCTCATCGTTGCAAAGGTATTGCCGTTCTCCGAGGCCCTCAGCGCCTTCTGCAGGTGCGGGATAGCAAGGGACGCGATAATGCCGATCACAGCACACACTGTCAGCAGTTCAACTACCGAAAATCCCTGTTCTCTCGTTCTACTCATCGGATTACCTCGCTCGCGAAAATATCGGGAAGTGACGCATTTTGTCACATCTGTCTTGACAACTTTCGGCAGGGTTCTAACCCGCGACTACCGCGAATCTGACGTTTTGCTTAATAACGCGGCACTCTCCGGTTGCTGGCGAAACCGCCCGGAGCTTAACTGTGCAAGCACTATGCCAAATAGAGTAACCTTGAGGCCCTTGGTTGCGTATCCGCCCGGGCGAAAAATACCGGTGTTTGTTTTTCTACGGATTTTTATTACACTACAAACTTTGCCCTTAGGAATGCCTTTCGGGCATTTTGCCCGGAGAAAGACACGGAATTGAGCGCGATCGTAGATCAGAGCATAGAAACTTACGGCATCGACAACTGGGGTGCCGACTATTTCGGTGTCAACCGTAAAGGCAATCTCGTCGTCCGTGCCCCTGAGAACGAGAACTTTACCGCCGACGTTAAAGATATTGTCGACGACCTCAGAAAACGCGGTGTTTCGACACCCGTTCTTCTCAGATTTCCTCAACTCATTTTTGGCCAGATCCGCAAGCTCCAGACGGCATTTCGCAAGTCGATAAAAGAATTCGAATACGAAGGCGGCCATCTCTGCGTTTTTCCGATGAAGGTCAATTCGAACCGTGCCGTCATCGAGGAATACCTTCGCGAGGGGTCGCGCTACTCCTTTGGCCTCGAAGCCGGATCGAAACCAGAACTTTACGCAGCCCTCGGCCTCGAACAAGCCAAGGACAGCCTTCTAGTCCTCAACGGGTTCAAGGATCGCGACTTCCTCAATCTCGCGTTTGCCGGAGCGCTCGCAGGCAAGAATGTCGTCATTGTCATCGAGAAGCTTAGCGAGCTTGACCACACGCTCGATATCGCTGCGAAAATAGCTGCTGAAAATCCGGAAATGTCGTTGCCCATGATCGGCGTGCGCGTAAAGCTCTACTCAAAGGGCTCCGGCAAATGGGAAAAATCGGGCGGCGAAGCGGCGAAATTTGGCCTGACTACGACCGAGATCCTCGAAGTGATCCGTCGCCTGCAGGACGCCGGCCGGCTTGATATGCTGCGGCTGCTGCATTTTCGTATCGGCTCACAACTCACCGATATCAAACGCATCAAA
>CAZMQR010000433.1:0-1819 GCA_964568325.1 uncultured Chloracidobacterium sp.
AGCCGTTCTCGCCAAATGCGTCCATCGCCGCCGACGCCTGCTCGGTGGGGTTCTTGAGTGCGACGATCCGCTGCAGCACCTGTTTGAAAGTGCCGTCGAGATCGTTGATGCCCTGCTGCGGGTCGATGCCGAGCCGGACCAGCTTTGCCCTTGCCTCGTCCGAGCCGTTCGCGGCGTCGCCGATGATCTTTACGAGGTTTTTCATTCCCTCGCGAAAATCGTCGCCCGACGTCTTTGTCCTCCTGAACTGCATCTCGAGTGCCGAGATGGTCTGTGCCGCAAAGCCGGTCTGCTGCTGCATCTTGTGGACGCTGTAGCCTGCCTCTGCAAAGGTCCGCGACACATGAACGACCGCCTCTGCCGCCTTGATGGCGGCCGCCACGATAGCGGCAAACACGACACTGATCGCCGCTCCGGCCGCCGAGACGGCAGTTGCGGCACTCATCGACGCCGTCCCGATCTGGTTGATATCTGTGGCTGCGGCCGAGGTGTGGGTCTTGACCTGTTTTGAGGTCTTTTCGGTCTGGTCGCCGATCGATTTGATCTCGCGGTTCGCCGCGTCGGCACCGGTCTTGGTGCCGCGGGCGTCGATAGCTACTGAGATCTCAAGATCGGCCATTTGAAATAGTCAAAAGGGAAGACGTGCTCATCCTCACGCCTCCCCAGTTCATCCTGTGCAAAGCGGCTTATGAGCCGGACGGGAAGGTCAATTCGTAGGTCGTCTGCAGGCTGTCGCCGTTCGCACTGTCGAGGTTGACGGCCGCGAACTTTGATCTGTCCAGCATCACGCCCGAGGCATTTGCCGAGAACACGCCGTGTTCTGTGATCGCCAGCACGCCGCCCGAGTCCGGCGTCAGCGTCGCCACCGTCCGGTAGATGTTCGCCGAGGCTCCCTCGGTCGTCGTCCCGGTCGGCCTGACGTTGCCCGCATACTCGGTCGTCAGCTCCGTAACGAGTGCGGTGTGCGCCGCTGACTCGTTCGTCGTGCCGGTGCCGTACCCGTGATATTTCTGGTTCTCGACCTCGACCGAGTTCTGGAAAGCATCGACGATATAGGCCACGCCGACGTCCGTCACGACACGAAGCGACACCAGGCCAAAGTTCATCACCGAGCCGTCGCCGCGGATCATCTTCATGTACAACGCCCCGTAGACGTGCCCGATGCCGAGCACGCGGGCCATGGCGATACGCCACAATCCACGCCAGACGTTGATCAGGTTGAGCAGGCGATAGCGGTTGATCGCCGCGTCCCGCGTGAACGGCAGCGCGTCACGGATAATGTCACGCAGCCGCTGCCTTCCACCGGCCCTCGACTGGTGGCCGCGTGTGACCTTATGCGTCCGCTGACTCGAAATTGCGATATCTGAATTCGTATTCATAGTTTCCTCTTGATCTGCAGCTCTGTAACTCTGCAACTCTGGCGACTCA
Organism: uncultured Chloracidobacterium sp.; assembly: GCA_964568325.1. Classification (GTDB taxonomy): domain Bacteria; phylum Acidobacteriota; class Blastocatellia; order Pyrinomonadales; family Pyrinomonadaceae; genus OLB17. The sequence goes on from CAZMQR010000433.1 coordinate 1,429, forward strand.
GGTACTTGCGTACTAGATCTCGCCGCGTTCGACGGCAACGCTGCCGCACTTCATCGCTGCCTTGACCGACTGACGGTTCAGCTCGTCACGGACGTCACCGATCGCCGATGCGAGGGCCTTGCCGACACGCGTCAGCACGGCTTCATCCTCGATCTCGACAAACTCGGTGGCGTCACGCTTGCCATCACCTTCGCCGTAGCTGCAGCGTCCAAAAACCTTAACCGTGGCCACGCCGTTCTCATCCAGCCGTGCCGTCACCTCAAATCGTGTTTCTCCGATCATAGTTTTGTCCTCTTAGAACTGTGATCTCTCGACCACAAACTCACTCTCGCCCGCGGCCTTGCCGGTCCCGGTCGAATACCATTTGTAAAACCACGTCCCCGTCATATTC
>CAZMQR010000434.1:0-1813 GCA_964568325.1 uncultured Chloracidobacterium sp.
TTCCGAGACCATGGCGGCAACCGCTGAACTCTCCGATCTGGCGGCGATCCTGCGCAGCCAGACCGGCGTCAACTCGGTGTTTTCGCTTGACGTGGATGGCGAGGCTCACGACGTTATCTTTCAGGATCGCCAGATCGATCCGATCATGGGCCGGCTAATGCACGCCGACCTGCGTCGCTTTGCCAAGGGCGAAAAGATCGAAATGACCGTTCCAATTCATCTCACCGGCCATGCAGCCGGCCTGATGGAAGAGGGGTCGGTCCTTTCGCAGGCCATGCGTGAGGTCAAGGTGCTCTGTGAGCCGGCAAAAACGCCGGAGTTCATCGAGCTTGATGTTACGTCGCTTGATGCGGGCCACTCGCTTCACGTGTCGGATCTCGCGGTCGGCGAAGGCGTCGAGATAGTCGAAGCGCCGGAGACGGTTGTCGCGTCGATCGTGATCGTCAAGGACGTCGAGCTTGAGCCGCAGGTCGAAGAAGGGGCCGAGCCTGAGGTCACCGGCGAGGCGCCTGCCGAGGCTCCTGCCGAAGATGGCGGCGGCGAGGAATAATCGTCCGCTGTGGGCAATTGGCTGATCGTCGGGCTCGGCAATCCGGGCCCGGAATACGCAAGGACGCGGCACAATTTGGGCTTTATGCTCATCGACGTGCTCGCCGAGCGGATGCAGACGACGGTCAAAAGAAATGAATGCCGCTCGCTGGTGGGCCGCGGCTATTTTGACAAGCAAACGGTCGAGTTGGCAAAGCCGCAGACCTACATGAACCTGAGCGGTGAGGCTCTTAAATGCCTTCTCGCAAAGGATGAAAGGCATGTCGATCGGATGATCGTGATCTCGGACGACCTCGCGTTGCCGTTAGGTTCGGTCCGAATTCGGCCCAAAGGCTCACACGGCGGGCACAACGGGCTGAGGTCGATCATCGATTGCCTTGGTACGCAGGAATTCAGCCGTTTGCGGATCGGCATTCAGCCAGATCACCCGCTCGGCGACGCAAAGCGGTTCGTGCTCGAGAATTTCGGAAAGGCCGATCTCGAAACGGTCGAAGGAGTATTGGAGCGAGGCGCGGAGGCCGTCGAGATGGTCATACGCGAGGGAATTGACACCGCAATGGCGAGCTTCAATTGAATTTGGAATTTTGATATCTCAGGTCCGGAATGAATGGATCTGAAGTTTGTGAAAAAGATGAGAACTTACGAAGTAATGTACATCGTTGATCCGGACACGGCCGTCGACAAGATCGGCAAGCTGAACGATGCCGTCGGCAAGGTGATCACCAAAGAAGGCGGCGAGGTTGTCCGCATGGACGATATCGGCATCAAGACGCTTGCCTATCCGATCCAGAAGAAGACCGAGGGCCACTATGTGCTCTTTGAGGTCAACGGTTCCGGTCAGGAGATCGCCGAACTCGAACGCCGCATGCGTGTCAACGACATGATCATGCGCTATATCACCGTCCGCGTCGATGAGGACCGGAAAAAGGCCGAAAAGGTCCGCTCAAAGCGCGAGGCACGTGCCGCCAAGAGGGCATCATTCCGCCCGACCGAGGAAGCGGCCGAGGAGGCACACGCCGAGGCGTAAAACAAGGGTTCTAAGTCGCAGGTGCCGAGTTCCAAGTTGGAACCGAATCTGTCTTGAAACTTTGAACCTTGAAACTTTGAACCTTGAACTTTGAACTTAATGTTATGGCAGAAAAAGAACTTGAAGTACTGAATGATCGCGATATGAGCCTCGATGAAGAGGTGATCGGCGATCGTCCGCGGCGCTATCATCGCCGCCGCCCGCGTCAGATCGTCCCTGATTATCTGGATTGGAAGG
>CAZMQR010000435.1:0-1809 GCA_964568325.1 uncultured Chloracidobacterium sp.
ATGTAGTTGCGGTGATACCACGGCGGGCGGAATGTGTCTTCGGCGACGAGCCAGCGGTCTGGAAAGATCGCAAAATCGCAATTTGCCACGCCTGCTTCGCCCGACGGCGAAGTCATCACAGTAAACAACGACGGATCGGGATGGTCGAACGAGATCGATCCCATGATGTTAAAACGGCGCAGGTCATATCGGTATGGCGCGTAATTTCCGTGCCAAGCCACGACATCCAGCGGCGAATGGTCGATGTCGCACGCCCAGAGATTCCCGCCAAATTTTGCAACCTGTGTAAACTCGCCTTCGCGATCCTCGAACCACGCGACCGGCGTCTCAAAATCACGCGGATTGGCGCAGCCGTTCGCCCCAATGGGCCCGAGGTCGGGAATGCGAAAATGAGCACCGAAATTCTCACAGATGTAGCCGCGGCATTGTTTATCGTCGGGATGAGGCTCGACGCGGAAACGAACACCGCGCGGGATGACAACGATCTCGCCCGGGCCGGCCTGCAATGCGCCAAGCTCGGTCAGGAATCCTAATCGTCCCATTTCGGGCACGATAAGCAATTCGCCGTCAGCATTGTAGAAGTACTTGTCGGCCATTCCGCGGTTGAGCGTGTAGATGTGGACGCCGATGCCCGTCTGTTCCAGCGGCCCGCCATTTATCGCGATGGTCGTGATGCCCTCGACAAAGTCAGTCGGCTCCGCGGGGATCGGCAGCGGATCCCAGCGAAGCTGATTCGGCGTCACCTCGGCGGCGTCACAGACGCTCAGCCACCGGCCATTGTCGATGCGCTCGAATGGCTTGTGCAACACACTCGGGCGGATACGATACGTCCAGGAGCGCTTGTTCCACGCGCGCGGCACCGTAAACGCCGTGCCCGAAAGCTGTTCAGCATATAGGCCGAGCGGCGCTCTCTGCGGCGAATTCCGCCCGATGGGCAAGGCGCCTTCTACGGCCTCAGTCGCAAACTCGTTACCGAAGCCTGTTTGGTATTTCAGATCCATAGGAAAATTTACCACGAACAAACACGAACAGACTCGAAAAGGAAAGGGTCACATTACAAGACGTTCATGTTCAAGCGAATCTTTTCCGAAATTGAGAAGGATTGCAAGTCTTAGTCCAGTCGCTTTGAGATAATTCAGAACCTGTGCTTTGTGAACTGGGATGATTTTATCAACGGCTTTCAACTCAATGATGATCGAATCCTCGACTAATTATCAGCGCGTTTTCATAAACCTTTTCAAGAAAACCAAACCCCAACTCTTTCCTAACTTGTATCGCAAGTCCGACTAGTCTATACGAAAGCTCCCGATAAACAATTTTATCTTCCATGTTTTATTCGTGTCCTTTCGTGTTTGTTCGTGGCTAAAGATTTCCGCGGCGGCGTTGCTCTTCTTCGATCGAGACAAACAGGGCTTTGAAATTGCCTTTGCCGAAGCCTTTGCAGCCTTTTCGCTGCAGTATCTCGTAAAAGACGGTCGGGCGGTCCTCGACCGGTTTGGTGAATATCTGCAGCAAGTAGCCTTCGTCGTCGCGGTCAACGAGGATGCCGAGTTTTTTCAGGTCGTCGATGTCTTCATCTATCTCGCCGACGCGGTTGGGCAACTCTTCGTAATATTCGTCAGGCACGCGAAGGAATTCTACGCCGTTATCCTGCAGCATCCCCACCGTGTGACGAATATCGCGGCACAATAGGGCGACGTGCTGGGCGCCGGCCGAGCGGTAAAAATCAATGTATTCCTGTATCTGCGATTTGCCGCCTTTGCCCTCGGCGGGCTCGTTGATCGGGAACTTGATATTGTGCTGGCCGTC
>CAZMQR010000436.1:0-1801 GCA_964568325.1 uncultured Chloracidobacterium sp.
TGTAAAGTCGAGCCTCGAGCGCCTGCCGGCAGGCGAGATGACGTTGATGGTTTGCCTTAGGTCACCCTCGATCACCTCAAGCTTATAGCCTCCGACACCGCGGCAGACGCCGACATAATCGGCGTGCGCCTCGTTGCCCGTCCTTTTTTGCTTGCAGTCGCTGGTTCTCGTGCTCGTATAAACGGTCCTATTCTGAGCGATCGCCTCAGAGCCAAGCATGAGTATCACAAACAAGATTACGAAAGCGGTTTTCATTTTTCCTCCGTGCGTTGATAGACGATACGTCCGCCGACAATGGTTGCGACCACACCGCCGGTGAACTGCCATCCATCAAACGGCGTGTTGCGTGATCTGGAACGTGATTCCGCATTAGTGTAAGCCCAAGTCAAGTTCGGGTCAATCAGCGTTAGGTCGGCGTGCGAGCCGGGCGTGAGCCGTCCGCGCCCTTCGAGCCGGAAAATGCGTGCCGGATTTGTCGAGCACATCTCGACAAGCCGTTCGAGGCCGATCACGCCTTTGTGAACGAGTTCGTTCAACGCGAGGCCGATCGCCGTCTCGAGGCCCGTAATACCGAACGGAGCGCGGTCGTATTCGAGTGCTTTTTCGTCAGCGTGGTGCGGTGCGTGATCGGTTGCGATCGAGTCAATGGTTCCGTCACGGATGCCCTCGATGATCGCTTCGAGATGCTCTTCGCTACGGAGCGGCGGGGCCATTTTGGTGTTTGTGTCGTAGCCCTCGACCGCGCGGTCGGTCAGCGTAAAATGATGCGGCGTGACCTCGCAGGTTACATCGATACCTTCATTCTTAGCTCTGCGAACTGCCTCGATGGCTCCTCGTGTCGAGACATGGGCGATATGGATGTGAGCTCCCGTTTCCTTCGCGAGCAGGATGTCACGAACGGCGTCGATCTCCTCGGCAAGCGCGGGCATTCCTTTTAGGCCAAGCAGAAGCGAGATCTTGCCTTCGTGCATGACGCCGCCGCTCGACAGAGATTTGTCCTCGCAATGATCGATCACCGGCAGGTCAAAATCACGAGCGTACTGCATCGCACGACGCATAATCCCGGCATTCGGTATGGGACGTCCGTCGTCGGATACGGCGACGGCACCCGCAGATTTCATCTCGCCCATCTCGGCAAGCTCGCTGCCGTCAGACGATTTTGTGATAGCTCCGATAGGGAAGACATTCGCCAACTCCGCACGCTCTGCCTGCTCGATCATGTAGCGCGTGATCGCAGCGTTATCATTGACCGGCGTCGTATTCGGCATCGGACAAACGCTCGTCCAACCACCTGCGACCGCCGCGGCACAGCCCGATGCGATCGTTTCCTTGTGCTCCTGTCCCGGCTCGCGAAGGTGCACATGCATATCGATAAAGCCCGGTGCAACGAGTAAACCGCTGGCGTCGAAAACCTCGCAATCCTCAGGTGCGGCTTCACCGGGCCGCAGCCATGCCGCGACTTTCCCGCCCTCGATGAGCACAGACATTCCGGTGTTTTCAGGTGCGGCCGGATCGATCAGGTGGCCGTTTGCGATCAGGAGTCTCATAGTTCTACTTGTCGGTCGGGGTTCCTCCGGTGGCAAGATAGAGCACCGCCATACGCACCGCAACACCATATTTGACCTGGTCGAGGATGAGCGAGCGCGAGCTGTCGGCGACGTCCGACGCTATCTCGATGCCTCGGTTCATCGGGCCGGGATGAAGGACGATGGCGTCTTTCTTCGCCAGGTCAAGCCGCTCATTCGTCAGGCCGTAGTGTATCGAGTATTCTCGCAAGGTCGGGAAGTAGGCCGAATCCTGA
>CAZMQR010000437.1:0-1801 GCA_964568325.1 uncultured Chloracidobacterium sp.
TTCGACGGAGCTTCCGGTCACACGTTCGACGAGCTTGGCCAGAAATTCATCTTCAGCCGCGCCGGAACTTCTCAGCGTTCGCCATTCTGAGCCAAGGCCCGCTCCTGCACGCCCCTCGATCTTGGCGTTCACTGAAACATTGTTCTGTACGCCGTCTATCGACTGGATCTCGATGGTGAGTGTGTATTGGCCGCGAGTCCATGCGGAATCAGGATCGTCGATCGTCGCATATCGCCGTAGTTCATTTGAAGCAACGACTGCACCCTTTGCAAATACGTAGGGCTGCGTGACAATAATGCCGTCGCGGGGTCGTGATGACACGTCATCAACGATGATCTTCTGTTCTTTAAGGACGTCCACTATCGCTTCGATCAGAACGTCGCGTCTGCCGGCCAGCCTATACGGGTTCGCCAACTGGTCGCGAAGCTTCGTCTTCCCCTTGCCCCAGTCAAAAGATCGCGTTGCGTCGGTAGATCTCGTAGTGACCCTGTTCCCGTCATCTTTGATCGTCTTAGTCTGCGAATCAACGCCTTTCTGTGCCGAGGCAGCGAGAACAAAGATCAGAATTGCGGGTGCACCCACCAGAACACGCCAAAAGTGTCGGAAACCTTTCATTAAGTAAAATGATACTGCAATTTGCACATCTGCTGAAAGCTTTGATGTGTCCTATGCGTGTTCGGTTGTCGGTGCACGCGACGCGACAGCCGGGGCCTCATTGGCGTAAGCGCAGAACGGTCGGGAGCTACCGACTACTTGTCGAGCGGAACGGGCGAGTCGACGACGATGTTGTTGGCAGAAAAGGACGTTGCGGTAACCCGCTGCAGTTCTGCGATGGCCTTATTGTGGTCGGTCTCGGCACGGATCTCACCGTTGCGGGCGTTCGTCAGGGCGTTCTCACGCTGGAACAACAGGAAGGTTGTCGACTTTCCAGCCTCGTAGAGTTTCCGTTCACCATCAAGCTGTATCTCCGCGTTCTCACGAGCGCGTCGCGCTGTCAAAACCCTTTGACGTGTCGTCTCGACGGCCTGCACGGCATCCCTCACCTCGATGATTATGGCCTGCTCTTGTCGGCGTGTCTGGGCGGCGATCTGTTCCTGCTTAACCCGTGCGCCATCCAGGTCGGCCTTGGCCGTCCGATTCCGGAACGGAAAAGAGAAGGTGACGCCGACCGAAAGGTTCGGAGCATCAGAACGGAAGATGTTGGCGAGGGAGCGTTTGAAGCTGCCGAATAAGAATGACGGCGAAGGCGGCACGACAACGGGTGGATTCGTAAGGGTGGGCAGCCCAAGGGCCGTGCGCGTCAAATTCAATTGGTTCAGTAGGAATACGTCCTGCTGCGACGTCAGTACGTTAGTGGTGAAGCCTGCATTCGATCCGCTCCTCGCTAGTCCGTCGAGCGAGAACGTCGTGTTGAGGTCGATCTGCGGTTTTGTCTGATTCTTGTAGAAAGAGATGTCGATCTGGTTCATCTCACTCGAGATCTTGAGGCTGCGGAGGTCAAAGCGATTGTCCATCGCATCCTTTAAAGCGGCATCCAACTGAACGGGGTCTGTGCTGAATGCCGGCCTGTCCGTCGGAACGAAGGTTTGAGACCACTCGTTGGACAGCGGGTCACGCAGGATCAGCCCCTTCAAAGCGTTTTCGGTGCTAGCCACCTGCTGGGTCGCGACGAGAAGCTCCCCTTCGCGTGTTGCAAGTTCCGTAGCTACTTCTGCCCGCTCGAGCGGGGCGGCGGCCCCGGCAGTAATGCGAATCTCGACCTGCCGCAGGTTCTCACGAGCGAGATCTACGTTTGCGACCT
>CAZMQR010000438.1:0-1774 GCA_964568325.1 uncultured Chloracidobacterium sp.
CATGATCGATCCGGGCGTGGCTCGTGTTGTCGATTCGGGAGGGACCGATGGTCTTTCGACCGGAACGGGCGGCAGTGGTGACACGGGCGGAGCCGGTGTCCCGCCTCCGCCTCCGCCACCTGAGAAAAAGGCGCCGCCAAAGACAGTATCCGGCGGTGTGCTTAACGGCAAGGCAACGAGCTTGCCGAAGCCGGGATATCCGGCCGCGGCTCGTGCGATGCGAGCCTCCGGTTCGGTGAGTGTTCAGGTGTTGATCAGTGAGTCCGGGAGCGTGATCTCGGCCAATGCCGTCAGCGGCCATCCGCTGCTGCGTGCTGCGGCTGAGGGCGCGGCCCGCGGAGCTCGATTCAGCCCGACGCTGTTGTCTGGACAGCCGGTGAAGGTTTCGGGCGTCATCACTTATAATTTTGTTCCATAAGGACGCAGTGGTTAGACGGCCGCCTGCGGCGGCCGTCTTGACCTATTAGATCTCTATCGCAATATTAGAATTCTTTGATTTCATTGGAGGAAAAACCATGACTTTTGTAGCCAGCCTGATCGGAACGGATATTTCGGGCTTTTTCTTGATGTTCTCCGAGGGAGGAGTCTCCTTCGGTATTTACGATATCGCAAAGAGCCTTACCATTCCCGGTTGGGGCGTTATCATCACCCTTTTGATCCAGTCGGTCTATATGATCGCCGTCGGCATCGAAAGGTGGCTGACATATAACAAGGCCAAGGCCCAGTCGCGCCAGTATGCGCCGAAAGTGGCCCAGGCCCTGAAGAACAGCAACATTGATGAGGCGATCAATATCAGCGACAAGCACAAGGATTCGCATCTTGCGATGGTCGTATCGTCGGGCCTGAAGGAATTTGCTGCCCATCAGGGCAACACCGATATCTCGGCTGACGAGATGGAGGCCTCAAAGCGTGCACTCGAGCGTGCGATAGCCGTCAAAACGGCCGAACTGAAGCGCGGCCTCGCCGGCCTCGCTACTGTTGGTTCGACTGCACCATTCGTGGGGCTCTTTGGAACGGTTGTCGGTATCATCGGAGCGTTTCAGGCCTTGAGGACCAACGAATCGGCCGGTATCGGAGCTGTTGGTGGTGCTATCGCAGAGGCGCTGGTCGCTACCGCGTTCGGTATCCTCGTGGCGGTGCCGGCGGTGTGGCTGTTCAACTACTTCACAAACAAGGTGACGAGCTTTGGCGTGGAGATGGAGAATTCAGCGTCCGAGCTGGTCGATTACTTTATCAAGCAGCGCTCACGCAGCCTCCGAGGATAATTTGGGCAATTCCTTGGCCCCGGCAGTAATAAGGAGAGTTTTGCTATGAGCATGAAAGTCGGTGGGACCGACGAATACAATTCCGAGATCAACGTCACGCCAATGGTGGACGTAATGCTCGTGCTGCTGATCATCTTTATGATCGTCACGCCGCTGCTCCAGCAGGGGGTTTCGGTAAATCTTCCGCGCGATATGGTGAGCCCTGATGAGGACGCCGACATCGCGAAGGATACATCCGTGATCGTGGCGATCCCCGATAACAGTAATTTCTACATCGGGAAGGAGCAATATCCTATCGATGCCCTCGGCGACGTGATCAAGCGCCGCATGGAGGGAAAGACCCCTGACAAACGGATCGTATATATCAAGAGCGGCGTCGAGGTCGATTACGGCCGGGTCGTCGCGGCGATCGATACTATTCGTAAACAGGACATCGATAAGATCGGCCTCGTAGCAGACAAGAAGAAGGGCGGCGAACCGTCCCAGTAGATCTGGACGTTCAAACGACC
>CAZMQR010000439.1:0-1755 GCA_964568325.1 uncultured Chloracidobacterium sp.
CATTCGCGGCTTGCCGCCGCCGAACGCCCAGCGGCGGCAAGCCGCATAGTCGATAGAACGCTCGGAGGAGCAAGCTCCTCCGCAAATAAGGCGGCATAGCCGCACGCAAATAATCGTTTGCTTATGGCTTCTGCGGGCCGGCCTGCGGCTTTTCTTTATCGTAAGTAATTACGACCGGCGGAAAAATGGGCTTCGAATCGGCCGTCTTGGTCACCAGTTTCTTTGGTGCCGCATCACGCGCTACGCTCGGCACTACAATGATCTTGCCGGCCGGTGAGCCGGTCACGTCAATCTCGCCATCCGCGTCGTCGTCTTCCTCATCGGTCAGTTTTGCCGTCATCGGATCAAGCCCGCGTTTAGGCTGGATATTGAATTCGGTCAGCGCGAGGTTGCGGTTTGTTCGGACAATGCTGCTGCCGAGAGCTCGATAGATCTGTGCCGCGACCGCGGCAGCCTTGCGTCCGCGTTCGCTGCGGCCGCGGGTGATGACGACGACGGCGTATTTTGGCTGCTCGACAGGTGCGACCGAGGCAAAAAGGCCGACCCACGTGCCCTTGCTGATGCACGAGCCGGTCTTGCCCGCGACGCCGAGGGTCTGGTCCATGTTCCGGCGCGCCGTGCCGTATTCCGCCGCACCCATCATCCCCGGAATGACACGGCGAACGCTCTTTGTCGGGACGTCCACATTGTCTCGATAAAAGGTCTTGAAATTCGCCTTCTCAACCGTGTTTCGCGGCACGCGCGGCAGCACGCGGTGGCCGCCATTCGAGATCGCCGACACCATCACGGCAAGCTGAACGCCCGTCACCTCAAAATCGTCGCCGTGCGAATAGATCCGCGGATTGTTGTTGCCGTAGGGCAGCTTTCCTGCGACCTCGCCATCGAGATTGATGCCCGTCGGCTCGCCGAGTCCGAGCTCTTTGGCATACGTGATCATCTTCTCGTTGCCAAAGCTCACGCCCGCTCGCTGGAAATATCCGTTGTTGGAGAAAGCCAGTGCGTCGTCGAGGCCGAGCCGCGACGGTGTCTTGAGCGCTCCCGTCTCCTTATCTATAACGCCCTCATTCAGCGCGGCGACGCCTGTGACGAGTTTGATCGTCGAGCACGGCTTGATCCCGCTGCGAACGGCCCAATCCTGATTGACGATGGTCACGACCTTGCCGGTTTGGGCCTCCATCACGACGACTGAGCCGGCGTGCTCGCCAAGCGCAGTCACCGCGGCATTGCGAACATTAAGGTCTTCGCCCTCGGTGACGTCCTTGGCAATATTTGCGACCGTCTCGGTCCGCAGTCCTTTTTCAAAGGCTATCGCCCGCGCGATCGCTTCACGGCGGGCTTGCTCGCGGCGGCGGCGTTCAGCCTCGATCGCGGCACGGCGTTCGGCTTCCTTTCTGCGGCGCTCTGCTTCGGCCTTTCGCTGTTCGGCACGCGAGAGCTTGCCCTTGGTATCCTTCTTGGCCTTTGCGTCCGCCAGCCGCTCCTTCTCTTTCTGACGCTTTTCCCTGGAGGTCTGCCTCTTGTCCTTATCGTCCCGAACGTTCTTCGCTGACTGCCTGGCACGATCGCGTTCCCTATGCGTGTCCTTCGCTTTCTTGTCGTTCTTTGCGGCAACTGCCTTTTTCTTATTGTCCTTGGCCTTTCGCGACTGGGCCGCGGCTGAGCCGGAGGCGAACAATAGGCTGGCGAGAACGAGCAAAAAAGCGGCAAGAGACACTCTCGGGAACATAAATTTCATGCTTTACCTCAGATCGGAAG
>CAZMQR010000440.1:0-1755 GCA_964568325.1 uncultured Chloracidobacterium sp.
GCACGGCGAAATGCACTCTCGGCCTCCTTGAGCAAACCCTGGCCAAGATAGAGAGAGCCTAGCTTCGACCAGGCGACAAAATCGTCGCGATCAATCCCGACGATCTCCCTGATCGCCGAGATCGCATCCTCTGCGCGGCCCGCGGCCTCGGCGTCGGCCGCTTTCCGATAAAGTGGCGTCGTACGTTCGTTCGGCGGACGATAAAACTTTGCCGAAATGACCGATGGAGCCGGCAAAGTCTTAGGCTGAACGATCTCAAGTTCAAAATCTTCTCGATGATGTGCGGGCCCAACCGAAGATACGACGCGACGTGCCGTTTCCGTGCCTTCGACCTCAACTATCAGAGTCCCTCCGAGTGAGCTGCGCCGAAAACAGTAGTTCCCTCGCCGGTCAACGGCTATTCGTCGGTTTGCCTGCTGCGGATCGATAAAGTTGACCGTCACAGAGGGAAACTTGGCATTCGGCTCGACACCTTTTACGATCACGCGGCCGAAGACATAGGGTGTCTTGAGAAGCTGGAAGTCGAGCGTCGGCGTATATCCAAATTCCCGGCAAATATCATCAACCTGCGCCGAGGCTGCGGCGACGCTCAGCAGTATCGTGGCGAGTGTGAAGAATGGGTGACGCCCCATAATAACAATTTTCGCCAACCGGCTTGCCACGGTCAATTCGGTTACCGATACCGAGCCTTGTAATCATCGGCCATCGGACGGGCCTTGTCACACTCGCCACGCTGGGCAAGGACAGCGATCTCGAGGACGGCCTGAAAACGGCCAAGGTTCTTCGATCGTTTGGCGGCGTCCCTTTCGGTTTGCGACCAGTTAAAGACGTCGCGACATGCCGCCGGATCGAACTGCACTCTCGGATTGCGTGCCTGCCCCAGGGCCGCATCGTATATCTCCATGCTGTAGTAACCGACGGCGATCACACCGCTGGCAGCGTCCACGCCTCGGTAGATCAAGGCCAGCGTCCTGATGCCGCCAAAGTACTCGACGAACTTGCCTTCCTTGGTCTTACCTTTCTCCTCAGGCTCATCCGGGAGCGAGAGGGAACGTATCATCGCAGGCCGCGTGACGGGCCTTGCGAAGCGGCGCTCAATGCGGTCGACGACGCCGTCCGCCCGATACTCGACGATTATCTTGCCTGATACACCTGCGACGATGTACTCAAAACTTCGCTGATCGGTCGTCGCCACGGGCTGCCCGAGAACGTCCTCAGCCTTATCGCGGGTGCTCAAGCCCGGCTGAATGCCCATGTAGGTGCTGTCGGCGAAGACAGGGCTGATGTAGCATACGGTCGAAACAGCAAGGACACAGAGCCTCTGAGCGAAACGGATCATATGTTTGTCGAGCACTCCCGAACACGGACGATCAAATAGAGCAATGCCGTCGCTACGGTTGCGACGGCACAAAGCGGCCACGCCATCTCGGCTTGCACGAGGTCATTGCGTCGCAGCCTCCTTCTTCGGGCATCCGGCGACGCTCGCGTCCCAAAGGCCATACCACTTATCATCCGTCCATTTTCCCTTCATGCCGATGCCTAGCGGGAAGATCCGGGTTTCGGAGATACCCTCGCAAAGATCCTTCTGCGCGTCGGCGATAGTCAATCTCGGGGTTGACAGGCGCATCTTGGTAACCGGCGGTGCCTTGCATCCGCGAGGGCCGCCGCCGACAAAGTCGCAACTCATCTTGCCGATGAAATCGTCCTCGCTTCCGACGAACAGCCCGCCCGAGGCATTCGTGATAACGTACACAG
>CAZMQR010000441.1:0-1744 GCA_964568325.1 uncultured Chloracidobacterium sp.
TAAGGCGATGGATGAGTTCGCGGTGGCGATGGATGAAGTTCACAAGATCGTCTATTCGCGAACTCTTGAAAATGTTGAATTGAAGACCGCAGAACTTAAAAGGGAACTCGTCAGGGACGTGATCGTCGAACTCAAACAGCGTCCGGGCAAACCGATCTTCGTCGGCAGTCCGAGTATGATCGTCCAGCTAGGCAACCTCGGCCTGATAGATGGATACCAGATCGCGATTCACCCGACCGTCGCCGGCAGCGGCCTGCCGCTATTCAAGAACGTCGCCGATAGCATCGATCTTACACTCTTGAAAACAAGACGATTCGATTGCGGCGCGGTAGCTTTTTACTATGAGCGGACGAATAAATTCGGAGTAGAAGTATCATGAGCGATACAACCACCTTGGTCTCCGCGTTGGAGACGGCGCCCGGCGTGATCATCCCTCTGATCCGGGAGGTGCCGCCGCAGATCCTGAGGCGTCGTCCGAGCCCGACGAAATGGTCGGCGTATGAAAATGCGATCCACCTCTCACAATCGGATATTGCCTTTCGTGCGCGGCTGGAGCTGATATTGGCCGAGGATGAACCGTTTATTAAGGTGATCGAGAATTCGCCTGAAGACGAAGCAGGAGCGATGCTTGGCGTTGACCTCGGCGAAAGCCTCGACAGATACGTCCGTGAACGGGCCTCGCTCGTCGAGATACTCAAACAGCTCACGCCCGACGAGTGGCAGAAAACCGCCGTTCACGAAGCTTTCGATCATTACTCGGTTTTCATCATGTTCCGCCACCTGTACGTCCACGAGATGCACCACGCTTATCTCATCGAACAGTTGATGCTCAAGAACGATTGGGGACCGCAGCCAGACTAAGCTCAGATCAAAGAAAAAAGATCAGAAACCATTCGGTTGCGCTTGACATATGCAACCGACTGGTTGCATACTTCTGTTCGACGTTATGAAACGAGACGTTTTCCAGGCCATAGCCGATCCGACGCGCAGGGCGATCATTGCGTTGATCGCGCTCAACGCGATGACACCCAATGCCATCGCGGCGCACTTCGACACTTCGCGACAGGCAGTGTCGAAACATTTGCGGATACTGACCGAATGCGAGCTTGTAACACAAGACAGCCGGGGCCGCGAGATCTATTACAGCTTGGCGATCGACAAAATGAAAGAGATCGACAGATGGCTGGAGCAGTACCGAAAGATCTGGGAAAGCCGATTTGAGCAGCTCGACGAGATGCTGACGACGATCAAAAATCAGAAAGAGGAAAAATAGCATGGAAATGGAATTTGTGGTCAATAGAGAGACGAAGACGGTCTCGATAACGAAAGAATTTGCTGCCGGGATCGATCTGGTTTGGGATGCATATACGAAAGCTGAATTGCTTGACCAATGGTGGGCGCCGAAACCGTTTGCTTCGCGGACGAAGGTACTCAATTTCGAAGTCGGCGGTCGAAGATTCTATGCGATGGTCAGTCCCGATGGGGCGGAGCGTTGGGCCGTGCAAAAATATACCTCGATCACGCCGAAAACCAATTTCAAGTTCTTTAATGCCTTTGCTGATGCTGAAGAGAATCTCCAGTTGCCCGGCTCGGATTGGAATTTCGATTTCATCGACCAAGGCGAATCGACAAAGGTCAGCGTCTCGATCTACAACGAATCGCTCGAACGCATGGAGCTTATCCTCGAAAGCGGCTTTACCGAAGGCGTTAAGGTGCAGCTGCAGAATTTGGAAGAACTGCTGGC
>CAZMQR010000442.1:0-1738 GCA_964568325.1 uncultured Chloracidobacterium sp.
CCAAGGTCGGCGGCTGAATAGGGAAACTCCCATATCGTGCCATCGCCTGGGTCGATCTGATGGGCGAAGCGCTTCGCTTTTTCGGTCTTGGATGTGGGCAGGAATGACGCGTCGTAAATAAATCCTTCGCTGGCCAGCGTGTCGAGCACCCAGCCGCTCTTATCGAATGCGAGTTTCTCAGCGGCGCGGTAGCCGATCACTTTCTGGCCGGTTGCGTCCTCGATGATCTGGTTTGTTCGTCGCAGGTCCTCGCGAAACTCGTTTGGTGTCAAATTTCTCGGGCTGCGATGATAGTAGCCGCGGCTGGCGACCTCGTGGCCGCGGTCTGCGATCTCGCGCACAAGCGCGGGGTTATACTCTGCGATCCAGCCGAGCACAAAGAATGTGGCCTGCGTATCGTACCTGTCGAGCAGGTCGAGCGTTTTCAGCGTGTTTTGCTCGTATCGCGGCTCAAAATTCTGCCAATTGCGCTGCTGGATGAGATTCTCAAACGCCCCCACATGGAAATAGTCTTCCACCAGGACGGTGAGCAGGTGCTTCCTCGGCTTCATCGGAGATGACATTTTCTGCGGTTAAAAAAGTGAGCCCTGAGTAACGACGCCGGTCGATCTGGAGGCAAGTTTTTCCTCGATGATCTTTACGATCCGCTGGGCCGAACGCCCGTCGCCAAACGGGTTGGCGACCTCCTTGACCGATCTGATCCAGCTGTCCACTGCGTGATTCTCATCGAGCATTTGCTTTAGCGTTCCGGGGCTTGTGCCTGCCAGCTTCGCGACGCCCGCCCGGATTGCCTCGGGCCTTTCGGTATTTTCGCGAAGCACGAGCAGCGGCTTGCCTAGGCTCGGAGCTTCCTCCTGAACGCCGCCTGAGTCTGAAACGATCAGCCAGGAGGCCTTCATTATTGCTAGAAAGTCCGAATAGTCGAGCGGCTCCAGCAGATGGATGCGCTCGCGGCGGCCGAGTATCTCTTTGGCGACGCCCTTTACGTTGGGATTTGGGTGGACGGGAAAGAGGAGACACACATCCTTGTGCTTATCGACGAAATCGCGGAGGACCTTAAGATTTGCGGTCATTGTCTCGCCAAAGCTCTCGCGGCGGTGGGTGGTGAGAAGCAGGCGTTTCAGGCCCTTGGTCTGATCGATGAGGCCCGTGATCTCCGGCGATACCTGGAGATATTTGAGCATATGCTTGAGGGCATCGACGACAGGATTGCCGGTGACAAATATCTTCTCGGTCGTCACTCCCTCTTCGAGCAGGTTCCGCCGGTTCTTTTCGGTTGCGGCAAAATGGAACGCCGCGATCTGTGATACGACGCGCCGGTTCATTTCCTCAGGAAACGGGCTCATCAGGTTGCCCGATCTTAATCCCGCCTCGACATGGCCCACCGGTATCCGGCGGTAAAATCCCGCAAGCGCCCCGGCCAGCGTCGTCGTAGTATCGCCCTGAACGAGGATCACGTCCGGCTGTTCCGCAGCGATGATCTTGTCGAGCTTTGCCATTACGCGCGAGCATACTTCGGTCGGCGTCTGGTTGCGCTTCATCACGCCAAGGTCAAAGTCGACATCGATCGCGAGGCTCTCGAGGAATGGCTGCAGCAGCCCTTTGTGCTGGCTAGAGCACACAACGATCGTCTGGAAGAATTTCCAGCGCAGGGCGTGTATGACCGGGGCCAGCTTGATCGCCTCGGGCCTCGTCCCAAACAGGACGAGCACCTTCATTCGCCAGTCGACGTTTGTTT
>CAZMQR010000443.1:0-1730 GCA_964568325.1 uncultured Chloracidobacterium sp.
AGAGTTTCGCAGAGATCGGAGAGACGATCACAATTTCAAACTGAACCATTACTCCTTTTGTGTATTTAGTGCGTTTCGTGGGCTAATATCTTGCTGTGGCTGAAAAGCGTTACAAATGGCGCCGCGACGATTATCGCGAGAGCACAAAGGGCCTGTTGATGCTCAACACCGGCGACGGCAAGGGCAAGACCACGGCCGCCATCGGCACCATGGTCCGCGCCGCCGGACGTGGCCTCAAATGCTGCATGGTGCAGTTCATGAAGTCCAAGACCGACCGCTACGGCGAGCATGAGTCGTTCGATAAACTCGGCATCGAGGTCCACACAATGGGCGCCGGCTTTACATGGGACACGCAAGACAAGAGCGTCGATATCAAGACGTCCGAGGAGACGTGGGCACTCTGCGTCGAAAAGATGCGTTCAGGCGAATATGATCTGCTTGTATTCGACGAGCTGCTCTATGTTCTCAGCTATGGTTTTCTCGATCTCGAGGCCGTAATAGGTGAGATCCGCTCGATTCGCGACGACCAGCCACATTTGCACCTGATCCTGACGGGCCGGAATGTTGATGACGCCCTCGCAAAGCTCATCGACGAGGCCGACCTCGTCACCGAAATGCGCGAGATCAAACACCCATTCCACGCGGGAATTTATGCACAGCAGGGAATCGAGTTTTGATGAGTTGCCACGTACTTTAGTGCGTGGTTTAAGCTGGAGCAATCCTCGGCTTTAGCCGAATTTGGGCTAAAGCCGGAGGCAATTGATGAAACAAGAGATCGAAAAACGTAAACCGAGCGGCCCGCTCGATTACATCGCACTCGGTCTAACGACATTCGGCGTCGGCTACATTCCCGGCGCGCCCGGGACGTATGGTTCGCTCGTCGCCGTTGGGATATATCTCGGCATCGGACGCGTCCAGGAGCAGTGTGCCGCGCACGGGCTGCCCTTTGCCGCCTCGCTCCACTACGCACTGAATGCCGTTCTGCTTGCCGCGTTCGTGCTGATCGGCATCTGGGCATCCGGCCGGACGATCCCGATCTTTGGCCGCAAAGACCCATCGCAGGCTGTCGTTGACGAGGTGATGGGCCAGCTTGTGACTTTTTGCTTTGTCCCTTTCGGCATCGGCTGGCCGTTTATCTTGGTGGGATTTCTGCTCTTCCGCCTCTTCGACATCATCAAACCGTTCCCGGCGCGAACGATGGAACAACTTCCCGGCGGCCTCGGCATCTGTGCGGACGACGTCGTTGCGGGCGTCTATGCGGGAATTTGTCTTGCCGTTGGTTACGCCGTCTGGTTGATGGTCTAGCGTGCTACCCTATTTTTCCTCAAAATCGCCCTGATCGGGCCGCGTCGATTCGATCACGATCTGGGCGTCACTCTGGAATATCCAGCCCTTGTACCAAAAATACACCAACAACAGCAGAGTGACGACGAGCATGAGCAGCAGCGTCAAAAAGTAGCCATATGGCGTTTTCAACTCAGGCATGTTCTCAAAATTCATCCCGTAAATCCCCGCGATCAAGCTGAGCGGCAGGATGATCGCCGATACGACCGCGAGCGTTTTCATTACGTCGTTCGTCTTCGTTGCGATGACCGAAAAGTGCATATCAAACAGGCTTGCGACCAGGTCGCGATAGCCCTCGGCGAGGTCGGTGATACGGACAAGATGATCGTGAACGTCGCGGTAGAACGGCAGCACGTTCGCCGGTATCTGCGGGAATTCACCGCGTG
>CAZMQR010000444.1:0-1726 GCA_964568325.1 uncultured Chloracidobacterium sp.
ACGGATATGTTTCCTCTATCAACGCACCAGCCAGATTGTAGCTGTAGCCCGTCGTGTATTGCTGTCCGTCTGTCGTCTGCTTGTGCCCAGTCACACGTCCTAAGATTCAAAAGGAGGCAGGGTCGTTCTTTTGTCACTCAAACTCACGCCAACTGCTCATCGCCACCGATGCCAGCACCCGTGCGCTTGAACTAACGCCCTAACTTCATAGATGACCCCGTCCGCTTCTTATTAGTTCTTATATGTTGCGGGTGTTTTCAGTTTGATATCAAAGTCAAATACCTGCTGAGAATGCTGTTTACTCTCGGGCGCCTGCGTATCGATGAATTTCGGTTGATCGGGTGCGAGCCACTCTACGTCCTTGATTGGGTCCATGTACATCACTCGGTACTTCCCGTCACCGACCACGATCTTGTACTTTCCTTGTGAATCAATATCAGCACCGATATAACAGAAGTCGCATCCAACCTTCTGAAAGACCAGCGTGCCAATGGCGTTCGTCTTCCCAAGTGTCGGATGGTCCAGCTGCGTGACTGTTCCCCGAATAATAATCAGTCGATTCGGTGTCTTGCATGATGCAGAATCAGTCGCAACCAACGAATAGCCAAGCAGGAGTAACGCAAGAAGCACCGCAACACCAATTAGTAACTTCCTCGTGTAGTCGTATTTGATATAGTTCATTTTTTCTCCGTTGAATAGTAAGTTGCTAAGGTTTATGTCGTTTTAGCCAAACAAAAACTCTTATGTTTTCGACTTCGATCCCATCGGAACCCCTTCTCACCGTCCCGTCAGCGTTTCTTGCGGCATCCCCGAACTGTTGCATCGACATTGATCCAAAAGTGCTGTAGACATACTGCGCACGCAGAGGTCGTCCTTGCACGGCGCGAATTTCATTAACTGGATTATCGACGTCTCCTCTCATCCCGCGGGTTGTAGGATCTTTTTTCTCTTCCGGGAAGAAATGACTGACCTCATGAGCAAAAACAAAATCAAAAAACGAGGCGATATCGTCACCATCCCCGGCCACAATATTTTCTTAATCGGCAAAGTCAAGAGTAATTCGAATCGAATTTCGACGCTGAGCTCCGCCAGTTACGGATGTGATCGGTTCCCCAGAAGGGCCAACCGATGGCACACTTCCTCCGGCTGGATGCGATTGGCCAAAAAGAATGTCGGGGTCATTGTTCCGTACTACTACCTGTATGAACTTCTCGGTCGAATTAATGGCATTAGTGAGAAAGGCCGTAGCTTTCTTCATGTCGCTACTGAGGTTGCTAACGTCAACAGCTAGATTCCCACTATCGTCAATCGTAACGCACGATGCGCAACCGTAGGTGGCATTCACCCTCTTAAGCAGTTTGTCTCGATCCTCCGCGTTGGTAATATCTCCAACGTAGATTTGTTCCCCACTCGGGTCAACAAGATTAAGTGGGTTATTTCTGACGTATATATAGAGATTCCAGCTTGCTGGCTCAATCGCGCTTGTATCATTCAAAAAGTCGTCTGGACTTGAGAACCTTCCACTCGCGAAGGCGAACATTCGGGATTGAGCATGATCCAGACCGGTTTCCCCGTCACGTTCATATCCGGTGAACTGTTTCCGAATGGAATCAGCGGCATAATGTTGAGCGGTCGTACGTTGCGCCGTGAGAATTTCCTCTCCAAACGGTCGATAGTCGTGGCGGGCGGTGACCTTGCCGTCTCGGTCGGTGTTGATGCGGGGGCT
>CAZMQR010000445.1:0-1707 GCA_964568325.1 uncultured Chloracidobacterium sp.
GATAGCATTTGAGGCCTGTTTGAAGATATTCGCGGGAATGATCGCCTCATCATCGGGTACAATGCCGCCGGTATCGACCAGCCTGAAACTCTTGGCCCGCCACTCGACCTCGCCGTACATTCGGTCGCGTGTAATGCCCGGCTCATCGCCGACGATCGCCTTGCGCGAACCTGTAAGGCGATTGAACAACGTCGATTTGCCGACATTCGGCCGGCCTATGATGGCTACGAGCGGTGACGCCATAAGAACGTGATTCTAACAAACGCGATGTATAATTGGCGATTGCTTCGGAATTAGGTGCAGTCTGGCTGAACTACACTAGATGCGAGAACTGTCTGTGAGTGGAAGCCTATAATAGAAACGCTAGAGCCCGGCTCGTGCGATATCGTGCAGCCGGAGCAGCCCGACGCATCGTTCGCCCTCAACCACCGGCAGAACTGATATCTGCGACGGTCGGTCTTCCATCAGTTTTAACGCGTCGATAGCGAGAATATCGCCCGTCACAGTGATGGGCGAGGCCGTCATCATTGTCGTCGCCGTGAGGCGTGCAAGCTCGGCCACCTGAGTCTGCTCGACGGTCCGTCGCAGGTCGCCGTCGGTCACGATACCAAGCAGCCGTCCATCATTGCCAACGACGTTCACCGCGCCTAGCCCGTGTTTTGAGATCGCCCTAACGACATCGAGCCAGCCCGCGTCAGCGGCGATGTTGGGACTTGGGTGCATGAGGTCGGCGACGCGTATCGTGAGCCGCTTACCAAGTTGCCCGGCAGGATGATTCGCGGCGAAATCGCTCTCCGTCAGGCCTTTCTTTTCCATCAAGACCATCGCAAGTGCATCGCCGAGTGCGAGAGAGACGGTTGTCGATGCTGTGGGTGCCAAATTGAGCGGACATGCCTCCGCATCCACCGACGCATCGAGAACGACGTCAGCCGCCCGTCCAAGCGTCGAATCGGCCTTGCCAACGATTGCGATCATCGAAACGGCTCGTTGCTTTAGTGCAGGAAGCATCGCCAGCAATTCATCCGTCTCACCCGAATTACTCAATGCGATGACAATGTCACCTGTCGAAACTATCCCAAGCCCGCCGTGCAGCGCATCACTCGGATGAACATACACAGCGACGGTTCCCGTGCTGATCAGCGTCTGCGCGATCTTTTGCCCGATCACACCCGATTTGCCCACGCCCGTGACGATAACCTTGCCCTGACAATCGTGCAGAAGCGACAAGGCCGCCTCAGCCCGAACGTCATCAAGCGCACCCGCTGCCCGCTCGATCGCACTCGATTCGAGCCGCAGCACTTCGCGCAGCCTCATCAGATCGTTCGTATGTTTAATGGACGGCCCTGTAACCATCGCCACCATGATAACACTAAAGAAAAATAGCTATCAGCTCACAGCTAGTGGCTAATAGCTACTTTCTTTGCCAAGAACCCAGGCCGTTCGGACTACTCAATTCTTACAATATCCGTACCGGTCCGCCCGAATGTCTCAGGATGATACATCTCCTCGGCCTTGGCAGGCGGCACGACGAATTGGCCGGGCGTAGTCGCGCGTGTAACGTAGGTGTAGTTGTAAACGCCCTCCCACAGCAGCGACGCGAACGCCTCGGCCCGCTCATCGCGGAAGTTCTGGTGCTCAAACCAATACTGCCGCCACCACCACCAGCCGTGGCCGAATGAAGGCGAACCGTATTCGACGACGCCCGTG
>CAZMQR010000446.1:0-1706 GCA_964568325.1 uncultured Chloracidobacterium sp.
CAGCCCGGGGCACAAGCGCGGCGACCGAATCGATCACGATCACGTCAACGCTGTTTGACCGCACCAGCGTCTCTGCGATCTCAAGCGCCTGTTCGCCCGAATCGGGCTGCGAGATCAGCATGTCGTCGATGTTCACGCCGAGCTTCGTGGCGTATTCGGGGTCCATCGCATGTTCCGCATCGATGTAGGCACACACGCCGCCCGTCCGTTGGGCCGACGCAACGACCGATAACGCAAGTGTCGTCTTGCCCGAACTTTCGGGCCCATATACCTCGACGATACGGCCGCGTGGAAAGCCGCCAACGCCAATTGCCGCATCGAGGCTGAGACAGTTTGTCGAGATCGCCCCTGCGTCCTCGTGCGGCTTTTCGCCGAGACGCATGATCGCACCCTTGCCAAATTTCTTCTCGATCTGCAGCAGGGCAGACTCGATCGCTTTACCTTTGTCCATATTCATTTGTGATGTTTCTCCGTTCATTTGCTCGCTCCGTATGGCGGTTGCCAAGTGAGATGAGGTTATCACGGGAGCGGCTGGAATGCAAGTCCGTTGCACTACTGCAACGTAACTTGTTCCGTCCTTCTTATCTCAGATGCGTGGAAGTCTAGTCCATTGACCAGCGATTGGCAAGAGTACCTGACCCGGCATTCTTCGATGTCTTCGCGAATTGAGCGCTTGACAGCCTGAGCGAAAGGCATATAATTATTGCGAAATTAAGAATTTAAGTGTCCGCGGTCGGTGATGGCAGAGTTCTCTGTTTCGAGCCTATCGCCATCCGGTCTCAGTTGTTTCTGACAAACAAGAGGAGGAGTGTTCCATGTTTAGATCGAGAAAATCGTTGCGTGCGGTCGTGATCATGACCGTGCTTATCGCAGTTGCGGCCTTTACGGTAGCTGCGCCATTGGGCGGCTGGAACTGGCTTACGCAGGGTGCCGCAGCTTTTGGCTTCTCTGCGTCGGAGGTGTCGCCTGCGGTCTTGTCTGGGCCTGTTGCGGCCGCGCAGGATGATGCTGAGACCCTAAGGGAAAAGGCTCTTGCGATGGCCGCCGAGAATGGGCCGGTTCAGGAACGCTCTCTTCCGTCGGGACCGCCGTCATCACTTGCTCCCGAGGGGCCAAACCCGCTCTTCGCGGGCGTTGACGATGTGACGATACCGGCTGCTTTGATAAATGTTACAAACAGCAGCAATATCCCGGCGTTCTCTGGCTTTCAGGTCTGGGGCGCGGCATATGACGCTGTGAACAACAAGGTATATTTCAATAACGGCGGCACTCTATTAGAGTGGCCGGTCGGCGGGTCTGTTACAACGCTGGGTACGATCGTTGACGCTGGCGGAGCCACTCAATCCATGACTGGCCTGGCATTCTACAACGGCACTCTTTACGGCACAAAGAACATTGCGAATGAGGCGATATGGTCGATCAACACGACCACGCTCGTTGCAACTGTCGTTATTGATTACGTTGACGGGGATCTGGACTGCGGTGGCTTTGACGTTGATCCCAATACGGGCACATTCTATTGCACGAATGACGATGCGTCACCCTTTGGAACCGGTCTCTTTCGAATAAATCCTGATGCAACGGCCGCTCTGATAGCTGCGTATCCTGCGGGCCGGACTGACATTGATGGCCTCGCTGTGAGCAATGATGGTAAGGCATATATGGTAGAAGATGACGCGGCCGGCCCGATCCACGTTTGGGATTTC
>CAZMQR010000447.1:0-1704 GCA_964568325.1 uncultured Chloracidobacterium sp.
GCCCCGCGATAGAAGCCGTCCGGCGCGGGGTCGGGCAATCGGCCTGTAAGAAACTCAGCGTGTCGCCGGCTCGCCCGCGACAGGCGCGTAAGGATCACCCAAAACAGCAGCCATAGCGCAACTGCGGCCAAGAGTGCGACGCCTATACTGACTATCGTGACCATGTTCGATCTGAGAGGATCAGCTTACTACTGACAGAGACCTGGTTCAACCTTAAGGTGCTTACTTTGCCGAGTTTGCATCGGCCAGGTCCGGCTGATGAGAACGGTCGATCGCCTCGTCCTCGATCTCGCCGCCGGGCGAAACCGGGATCTCGGCCGGGTCGGCATACTTAACCTTCGCTTCTTCGACACGAAATTGTCCCGACGTCGGCGGCACGTAGCCGGGATAATCGACTCGTGAATGGTAGATAGCGACGAGCGATCTTATCATCGATTCGCGGATCTGCGTGAGTTCGCGCAGCGTCAGGTCGCACTCGTCCAATTGGTCGTCTGTCAGGATCGCATCAACGATCTTTGTCACGATAAATCGAATATTCTCGGGGCTGGGCTCCGCCAGCGAGCGTGCCGCCGCCTCGCACGAATCGGCGATCATCATGATCGCGGCCTCTTTGAACTGCGGCTTTGGCCCCGGATAGCGAAAATCATTCTCGTCCACGATCTCATCGGGTCGGGCCTGGGCTTGGGCCCTTTTCAAAAAGTAATGCAGCGTGCGCGTGCCGTGATGCTGCGGGATAAAATCGACGATCCTGGCCGGCAGGCCGATCTCTTTGCCGAGCTTCATCCCGTATGTGACGTGGCTGATGATGATCTTTGCACTCTGTATCGGGTTAAGGCGGTCGTGCGGATTCTCCTTTAGCTGGTTCTCGACAAAATGCTCAGGAGCCGCGGTCTTGCCGATGTCGTGATAAAGGGCGCCGATGCGAGCCAAGAGGCCATTCGCCCCGACAACGCGACACGCCTCTTCGGCAAGCTGTCCGACGGCATGCGAATGCTGATTCGTGCCGGGTGCCCGCAGTGCGAGCTGACCGAGAACCGGCAGGTCGGCATTGGACAATTCGAGAAGTTTTACATCCGTGAGGATACCGAAAAATGATTCGCAGATCGGCAGCAGCACCGCCGTGACGGCCGCCGTGATGATCCCGCCGGCAAGTCCGCACGCTATCGCCAACAGGACCGTATTCAACGTAAACGGCACCTGAGTAAATGCGACCAGGGCGACCCCGAGCACGGCGCTTGCAGCCCCGATAAGCCCGCCCGCGAGCGTGACGGTCTGGCGGCTTCGGTAACGACTGATGCCGTAAACGGCAACCGACGAAACGATCGCGGAATACGCGGCAAACTCGATGCCGCGCGGGGCTAACAGGCCTGTGATCAAGGCATTGATCACACCGGCCACCAGTGCGGTCGGCCTGTCGGCGAGCAGTGCCATCACCAAACTGCCCGTCGCAACAGGTATCGCGAGCGACCATAGCAATGCATCGTTCAAGGGAGCGCTGACGTTCTGAGCCGCCGTGAACTCAGCGAGCCGAAAGAGCGCAGACGCGATCAGCGTCTGGATCAGGACGACAAAGCCCAATAGTGCGAATGTCCT
Organism: uncultured Chloracidobacterium sp.; assembly: GCA_964568325.1. Classification (GTDB taxonomy): domain Bacteria; phylum Acidobacteriota; class Blastocatellia; order Pyrinomonadales; family Pyrinomonadaceae; genus OLB17. The sequence continues at coordinate 1,594 of CAZMQR010000447.1, forward strand.
ACGTTCGGACAAAGCGAGCCTTGGGACGACGCCGCGATGCTGGACAAAGCGCCACGCGATCCAATATAGCGATGCGACGATCACGAGCAGGCCGAGGAAGCGATTGGCCTG
>CAZMQR010000448.1:0-1696 GCA_964568325.1 uncultured Chloracidobacterium sp.
GTCAAGGACATGCAGCACATCAGCGACACCAACCGCGGCAAATGGTTCTCGAACATCATGATGGGCCTCGCCCTCCTGAAGAACTACGATCCGTATGGTTCGCCCTCGACCTTTACGCTCGGTGCGATGTGGAAGAAATTTGACAAATCCTTCGGCCTTTCGGGCAAGGATTACGGAAAGGTTTCGGGCGACCGCACCATGGCCGACATCGAAAAGCGCCGTCAGGACCCGTGGAACTTCCTCTTTATCGCGGGAATGTGGTTCCAGGACCTGTTCAACTACGACTTCCGCCGCACCGAGATGTGCATCATCCCTTACGGCACGCAGGAGGGCGAGATCTCGTTCTGTGCATACAACACGGGCATCGGCTGGCGTAATATCATTGAGCACATGCACCAGAATGCGACCGTCGCCGAATGGTACAAAGAGCACGGCCGCCACGAGGTGTTTGCCCGCGGCAAAGAGGTCGAGCTCGCGTCGCAGGAGCACAGCCTCAAGCTCAACGCCGTCGATCTGACCCGGCCCAACAAGCCCGAAATGGAAGGCCCCAAGACCGCCGCCGAAGAGATGCAAATGATGCGCAAACTCTATAACCAAATGGTCCTCGAAAAGAACCAGATCAAAGGCGAAAACCTCGTCCAGATCGGCGGGATGAAGAAAAAGAACAAAGAAAAAGAACTGGCAATGGCGGAATAGCCGTCAGCGGTCAGCTCTCAGCGATCAGAAAAGCCTCGTCGGAAACGGCGAGGCTTTCGTGTTAATATTGGGGTGAGGCTTTATGGCTACAAATGAGATCGACATTATCAAAGCTCGTTCGAAAGAATTGCCGCAAAAACAGAAGGTCGAGTTGATCGAGTTCCTGACCGGTCTGCTTGAACAGAAGCCGCAGCAACCGAAGATGATCGAGTATGGTAAATATGCCAATTCAGGCCGACGAATGTCGACGGAAGAGGACTTCAAGATAGCCGAATGGCATCCGTCGGACGAAGAACTGAATGGCAACTAAGTATATTGTCGATACGCATGCACTCATTTGGCACTTCGAAGGCAATCGTCTGTTAGGGGCCTCTGCAAAGGCAGTCACGACCGACCCCAACAGTGAACTTATCCTCCCCGCGATCGCCCTCGCCGAAGCGATGTTCATTGTCGAGAAGGGACGCTGTTTACTCACAAGTGTTCGCGATATGCTCGATGACGTCAGAGCCGACGCCCGAATTCAGATCTTTCCGCTCACGTCGGGAGTTCTTGAGGAAAGTGCCTCACTAGCTGCGATCCCTGAGATCCACGACCGCCTCATCGTCGCCACGGGCATCTATCTGCAGAATCAGGGCGAATCTGTCGAGATACTCACAAAAGACAACGAGATCACCCTCTCGTCCCTGCTGCCGATCGTCTGGTAACCGCCGCCGAAGAGATGCAAATGATGCGCAAACTCTACAACCAAATGGTCCTCGAAAAGAACCAGATCAAAGGCGAAAACCTCGTCCAGATCGGCGGGATGAAGAAAAAGAACAAAGAAAAAGAACTGGCAATGGCAGAGTAGCCGTCAGCGGTCAGCTCTCAGCGACCAGAAAAGCCTCGTCGGAAACGGCGAGGCTTTCTTGCGTGGTGCACGCCCCACTAGAGAAAAACCGTTGACGCGCGGTTTTTGGGGCGGATATCCTGTTAACAAGCGGATTTTGCAGACTTTGGGCCG
>CAZMQR010000449.1:0-1679 GCA_964568325.1 uncultured Chloracidobacterium sp.
GGGGACGCTGTCGCTGATGCAGATGGGCAAGATATCGGCAGCTCTCTCGCGATTGCACGAAGCTCGGCTGCCGTTCATCTCGGTCTTGACCGACCCGACGACCGGCGGCGTTACCGCGAGCTTTGCGATGCTCGGCGATGTGAATATCGGCGAGCCAAAGGCCCTGATCGGCTTCGCAGGCCCGCGCGTGATCGAGCAGACGATCCGGCAAAAGCTGCCAAAGGGCTTTCAACGAAGCGAATTCCTGCTCGAACACGGAATGCTGGACCGTGTAGTCGACCGCCGCGAGATGCGTGACACGATCATTCGTGTGCTTGATTTTATGATGAATTCCGCCGTGTCAGCCGCCGGCACGTAAGTCTATGTTACAGGATATCCTTACGTCACTTTACGAACGCGACCTGCTCAAACTGAAGGATGAGATCTCGGCCTACGCAAACGAAGCCGACCTCTGGAGAAAGCCCGGCGATATGCCAAATTCCGCGGGCAATCTCTGCCTGCATCTCAACGGCAACCTCCAGCATTTTTTTGGCGCCGTGCTCGGCGGGACGGATTACATCCGCGACCGCGATGCGGAATTCTCGCAAACAGGTGTTTCTCGCGAGACGATGCTCGCTGATATCGACACGACGCGGGAGGTCGTTAAGAACACGCTCGCGAAACTGACCGACGATGACCTCGCCGCCAGCTTCCCCATCGAGGTCTTCGGCCACCCAATGACAACGGGCTGGTTTCTCACCCACCTCAGCACCCACCTGACCTGGCATCTGGGGCAGATAAACTATCACCGTCGAATTATCTAAATCTTTCAATTAGAGCCAAGTTGTATTATTGTGAAGTTATGAAGACGCTCACGGTCGCCTTGCCCGACAATGTCGAATTTGAAACTTCGGAGATCATGATGATGATCGCGGCAAAGCTATACGAACGAGGCGTCCTCTCACAAGGGAGAGCCGCTGAGCTATCCGGTAGATTGCGTCGCGAATTCCTTGAGTCACTTGGCGAATATGGAGTCTCGGTGTTCAATTATCCTGCCTCAGACCTTGCCCGGGACGTGAGAAATGCCTGATACGATCATCTCGGATGCGACGTGTTTCATCCTGCTCGCAAATGTTGATGAACTCGGTCTGCTGCGGGCCACCTACGGGAACGTCATAACAACCAGCAGAGTATTAGCAGAATTTGGAGGTCCGTTGCCGGACTGGGTCATGGTTCGAGATCCGATCGCTATCTCAACCCGGGATTCAATAGGCATTCTGGGTTCCGGCGAGGCTAGCGCCATAAGTCTGGCATTAGAGATATCGGGATCGACCTTGATCCTTGATGACCTGCAGGCTCGCCGGGTTGCGGAGCGGCTAGGTCTTGCGGTAACCGGAACCGTGGGTGTACTCGTACGGGCTAAACTCAACGGAATTATCGAATCTATAAAACCGATCCTTAAGAAAATGCGCGGAACAAACTTTCGATTATCCGCCGCTATCGAAGCCGAGGCTCTGGAGCAGGCCGGCGAATCTAACCCGTGAACTTCTCGGAAGCCGAAAGCTATCTTCTTTCCCTCGGCAACGAGGTCGAGACGATGAAACTCGGTCTCGATAACGTGCGCCGGCTGCTCGCCGAACTCGGCGACCCTCAAAACAACTATCTAAAGGTCCAGGTCGCCGGAACCAACGGCAAAGGCT
>CAZMQR010000450.1:0-1675 GCA_964568325.1 uncultured Chloracidobacterium sp.
AAAAAGATACTACTCCACCGACCAGGAGAAACCGTCTTTATAACATCAAGTCTGAGCCCGTCCGCTTTGTGAGCCGTCGATACCAACATCACCACGGAAGCCCAAGAGTGCCCTTTGCCTGTCCAATCGCGTATCGCCCCGGATAACCCCATGAAGAAGCCCAGGAAACATATTCGTGATCATTCAGAATAAGGTGTGCCAGTACCTGTAGTTCTGAGTTTTCTTCCTCAGACGAGTACAAATATGAAAACCGGAACAGCAAATTGTCAGGTTTCATCTCAATGGCCGATCTTTGCAATCGCAGAGCAAGAGTATTGTCAGATTGGCCAAAGTACCATTCAGCGATATGCGTTATTATTCCTGCAAAATAAATGAAATCTACGTTCGTTTTGAACCGTTCCAGGGATGTTTGGAAGAACTCGAGCAAGTAAGTGGCAAGGTCGTCATGGGATAAACCACATTCGCCCGCATGATTCTCAACAAGAAGGTCGTGAACGACATAGATTAGGCGAACAGACGGTTGAGCCTCGCTTGGGAAGCGTTCGGCAGCCTGCCGCAATCGCGGGTAAGCCGTACACCAGTCTTCGACGGCTTCAATTTGATTCTCCTCGTCTAACCACGACTTCCAATCCATAAAATTCTACTTTAACGGATAAAACGAACCGATTTTGATAATCCCGTCCACAACTTGGTACGAAACCTCTATTCGCATCCGCCCTATCTGGACCCACGTGATGCCACCGCCAGAGGCGGCTGCGCCCTTGGATACCATCTGCGTGAGAACCTCTCTCAGAACCGCTTCCTTACTACCCAACTGGCGCACTAGCTCCGCCATCTCCTTGGCGCGACCCGCTTTGTTGAAGATATGGTGAAGCTTGTTAGCATGACGGGCCCATTGTACGGCTCTTTCGACGGCTGCCGCCGTGCGAGCCTGGTTAACGAGCCCGGAAGCCAAGGGACCTGCTGTTGCGATCGAAAGAGCGGCCATTTCCGCGGTTCCAATGGCATATATAGGCGTGCGCCAATACTGCATGACGTCTTCGGTACCGCCCAGTAACTGTTGGAGGGGATCATCCGTGCCAGTATGAACCGTACCGCGTCCCCAGTCCTCATCCGATATTGGATGGACACCCCCATCAGCACCTAGAAGCACCCGTTGACCGTTTTGTGCCGCACCCGCATATCGTCCCGTGCCACCGCCAAAGTTGATGACGGCATAATTCGACTCTATAAAACCCTTGTAATAGTCTTTGTCTTTTTGCAAGTTGGCCTTATACACATCATCATCAATCCAGTAATAATTGTCCGTCCCGAATGCCCGCAACCAGATCAAGCCTGAGGGGTCAGTAATCAAAACCGGATTATTCAGCGCATAGCTGTATCCATTCCAACTTTGTGGGTCCGCCTCGTTAGCTCCAAGGTTATCGGGATCCGGGCGACCGAACCTACCTAGACCGAAAAAGTATGTCCGCGCCTCAGCAAAGTCGAGATTCGTCTCTCCATCCCTCTCATACCCCGTAAACTGCTTTCTCACCGAGTCCGGCGTGTATTCGGCGTGGGAGGTGCGTTGGGCGGTGATAATCTCTTCGCCGTAGGGGTGATAGTCGTGGCGGGCGGTGACCTTGCCGTCGCGGTCGGTGTTGATGCGGGGGCTGCCGAGGTGGTCCGCCGTCAG
>CAZMQR010000451.1:0-1671 GCA_964568325.1 uncultured Chloracidobacterium sp.
CAACTGCCGATGAGCGCGCCGGTCAGAAACGCCGCGCCGAATCTGTGCGGCCCCGAGGCAAACTTAAAGAACCGACGACAGAGAGCATCGCCAAGCAGCAGCAGGAGGATGAGATATATGACAGCGAACACGATTCTAATGGTCAGCGGCCACGGACAAGTCCACCGACGGGCCTCTCAATTGGTTGCAGTTGTTGCCAGTGTTAAAGATACCAGATTTAGCACGTTTAGAACCAACGGCAACAGTGTTAAAATGGGCACGAATCGAGATCATATGCCGGTTGTCCGTAAACGCCAGATCGAAAATCTCGAACAGATGAGCGGCGAGGAATTACGTGCATTCCTCGACAGTCTTCCCGCCGGCCAACAAACGATAAGCCTCTTGCTCGATTTTGTCGAGGACGAACTCTACGACGCCGAATGCGATCATCATTTGCGACACGCGATGAAGTTCATGATGGACAACCGCCTCGACTTTCCACGCCTTACATCCTGGCTCAATGAGAACGGCGGCTACTGCGACTGCAAGGTGATGGAGCAGATCGCGCCCGCCTGGCGGGCGAAGTTTGGCGACGACTAATTATCATGTTCACCGACCAGCCCCGCGAGATATCGTCCCGTAATTGAGCCTTCCACCTTGGCGATCGCTTCCGGCGTGCCGGCTGCAACGACCTCGCCGCCGCCAACGCCGCCTTCCGGGCCAAGGTCTATCACCCAATCGGCCGTCTTTATCACATCCAGATTGTGCTCGATCACGAGCAGGCTGCCGCCGTTATCGATCAACGCCCGAAATGCCGACAAAAGCTTATTGATATCGTCAAAATGCAGCCCCGTCGTCGGCTCGTCAAAGATGAACAGCGTCCGGTCAGCCGTTTTCTGTGCAAGATGCGAGGCGAGCTTTACGCGCTGGGCCTCGCCGCCTGAGAGCGTCGTTGCCGACTGGCCGAGGCGGAGATAGCCGAGGCCGACGGCGTCGAGGACCTTTAGCCGGGTCACGATCTTTGGCACGTCCTTAAAGAACAAGATCGCCTCTCGAACCGTCAGTTGCAGGGCCTCGTGAATGTTCTTGCCCTTGTATCTGACATCAAGTATCTCGGACTTGAACCTCATCCCGCGGCAGTCCTCACACGTCAACTCGACATCGGCTAGGAACTGCATCTCGATGGTCACAACACCGCTGCCCTGGCAGATCTCGCACCGGCCGCCGGGAACATTGAACGAAAAATGCGACGCGCTGTAACCCTTTGTCTTCGCTGCATTGGTCGCGGCAAACACGTCGCGGATCGCATCATAGGCCTTGATGTAGGTCACCGGATTTGACCTTGGCGTGCGGCCGATAGGTGACTGATCGACGAGAATTACGTCATCGATAAGCTCGCCGCCCTTGATCTCCTTTACGAAGCCGACGTGTGAATTCCACTCGCCTCGCTTCTTCTTGAGCCCCGCATAGAGCACGTCGTGTATCAGCGTTGATTTGCCTGAGCCGGAAACGCCCGTTATGCAAACCAACATCTCGAGCGGTATCTTGACCGAGACATTCTTCAGATTGTGCTCGCGTGCACCGACTATCTCCAGTTTTCGTCTTGTCACCGGCCGCCTTGATCGAGGCAGCCTGATCTCGGCCTCACCGCGAAGATACTTTGCGGTCAGCGAAGACTCATCCCGCACGAGG
>CAZMQR010000452.1:0-1660 GCA_964568325.1 uncultured Chloracidobacterium sp.
ATCGAACTTCGATGCCGCCGCCGATCCTGCATTCTTGGGCAAATTCGCGTACCTGACGGACCTCTTGATGGCATTTTCACCGCCACACGATCCTAATGAGACGCTCTACCGAATGACGCGAGCGTGCGTAGAGGCTGCTGTTGCGGATGCGACGGCGCTGAGCGCGGTCGGAGTATATTTTGAGCTGTGGCTATTGAAGTTGGCGGGATTTTTTCCCGATTGGAGCGCATGCAGGGACTGCGGAAGAACGCTTGTCTCCAACGAAGACGCTATCCTTACCGGTGATCAACAGCTTATTTGCGGCGAGTGTCGCCGCCGAGCCGGGAATCGGACGCTCACCGCAACCGCACGAGCGATGGCGGGATCGATCAGGAGCAAACGCCCGGAGGACTTTGCCCGAACCTACGCGGGAGAAGCGAAAGAATTGGACGAACTCTCGATCGTCCTGCGTGAGATCGCGTCACGTTCACTTGGCCGAAAGGTGGTGGGCGAAATGAAGCTCGCAGACCAGAAATAGCGAATAATGCACCCCATCGGACGTCTTATCTCTCGATATTTGCTTACCACGATAGTTCCGTACTTCTTTCTATCGTGGCTGCTGTTGTCGATGATCATGTTCGTCCAGCAGGCAAGCCGTTTTTCAGATATTTTCTTCAATCTTTCCATTCCGGCAGAATTGGCTTGGCAGTTGACGTTGGCCCTTGTGCCAAACGTCGTTTCTTTCACGTGTCCGGCCGCGGTTTTGGTCGGGACGGTCATCGGCCTCTCAAAAATGCAGGGCGACAGCGAATTGGTGGCGATCCGGGCGGCCGGTGTCGGGAATTGGCAGATCGCAGCTCCGATAATGCTGCTCGGCATTCTACTCTCGATCTTTGCGTTCGTGGTGAATGAGAAAGGAGTCCCGCTCGCGACTAGACTCGTCAAGCGAATCGCCCTCGAGACCGCTATCAAGAAGCTCGAATCTCCGGTGGAGCCTGGCGTCATCAACACCGAACTGGCTGGTTTTGCGATATATGTTGGCGGGGGCAATGTTGAAACGGGCCATTGGCAGAACATATTTGTTCAGGTCAAGGATACCTCTCGGGAACGTCTCCGTCTGATAACGGCACGGCGAGGCCGCATCGATACGTCTGAGCAGGAATCGGAACTGGTTCTGGAGGATGCCACAGGCTGGAGCATACCCACGCAGCGAACGGCCGGAAGTGAGGCTGTATTCGAGAATCTTGGCGAACTCCGTCTGGCCATTAGAACGAAACGTGATGATCTGATCGACGAACTAAACCGATCGGGACTTAGGCCGGACGTGCTTGGGCTGGATGATCGCGACACGGAAGCTGCCCTGTCGGAGAAGGAAAGACAGGAAAGGAACATTCTCGTTTATCGCCGGCTGCTGCTGTCGGGGACGCCGCTGCTCTTTTGTGTATTGGGCACATTTATCGTACTTCGGTTCAGCCGCGGGGGGCGTGGGTTTGGCCTCGCGGTCTCGCTGGGCGTCCTGGTCGTGTTCTACATCTTGACGTTCACCGGAGAACAGATGGTGCGCACCGGCGTGCTGCCGATATTCGCCGGCGTTTTGGTTCCGCTCGTCGGTTGCGCGGGGGCCGTCTGGTGGTTTGGCCATAAGCGCGGAGGAGTCCTGTGGGACATCTTGAGCCGGCCG
>CAZMQR010000453.1:0-1656 GCA_964568325.1 uncultured Chloracidobacterium sp.
AGCGTTCCGTCTGCGTTCAGGCGGGCTCCGCCGAGACGCGGGATACCATTGTAGGTCGTATAGTTACCTCCCGCCAGTATCTTGTTGCCCGAGAGGATATGGACCGCGAACACGCCGCCATCGGGCCCCGCTCCGCCGGGATTGAATGTTGTATCGAGAGCTCCGCTCGACGTCAGGCGAGCGAGATTATTGTACCCGCTGAGAGCAAACACTCCGCCGATGACCACCTTACCATCCGACTGGACGCCCGTTTGCTCGACAAACTGCTGGTTCGTAAATGGCGACGTGAATGTCGCGTCACGAGTGCCATCAGTGTTTACACGAATGACGCAGAACTGCTGTGTGCCGTTGTAAGAGCGAAGGCCGCTGCCGCTAATGATGTATCGGCCGTCCGATTGGACCGTAATATTCTGCACCGTGCCTATCGTCCCGACGCCACCGACATTAAAGGTCGTATCCAGCGTCCCGTCTGCGTTCAGACGAGCGAGACCCGAGATCGCCGTGCCGTTATAGGTTGAGAACGCACCGCCGACCAACAGCTTTCCGTCGCCCAATACCTCGATGTCGTAAAGATTGCTGTTCGGCCCAAGCCCACCGACATTGAACGTTGTATCCGTCGTGCCGTTTGAGTTTAAGCGTGCCAGGGCATATCGTTCGGTGCCATTTACAAATGCGAAGTTTCCACCAACAAGGATCTTGCCGTCAGGCAGGACCGCGGAAACAAAGTTGTTCGCGTTGCCGTCCGTTACGCCCGCAGTGAACGCTGTGTTCAGCGAAAGCTGAGCACGCGCCTCACTCGTGCAAAAAGTCACAGCACAAATTAGTACGCACACCGCCCCCAGATGTGCAGCCCTCGATCGGAATTTACAAGTAGTAAAGTCCATAGTAATGTTTCTCCCCTCCGATAAGTTTGTAAGCTATTGCGAAGACAAGCTTACGGACCTCATTTCTCGAAAGCAACTAAAATCCTGCTAAATCTTGGCTAAAAATGGATGCCGGATGTAGAATATCGACTGGCAATGTCAGCCCTAGTAAATGGATCGCGCGACAGCCGCGTTGTGTATCGTTTCGGCGATTTTGAACTCGTCGTTGCGGACGAGACCCTGTGGAGAGGCGGCACAAAGCTGAACATCAACCGCCGAATGTACCAGGTGTTGCTGCGGTTGATCGAGCGGGGCGGCGAGATCGTAACCAAACAGGAGTTCTTCGAGACTGTTTGGAACGGGAGCTTTGTCGAAGACAACAATCTGACCGTCACGATCGCTGCGATCAGAAAGGTGCTTGGTGACGATGCCAAGAAGGTCATTTTCATTGAGAACCTTCCACGTAAGGGCTATCGGTTCGTCGCCCTCGTCAGCATCGGCGAAACGAGGACTACGACGTTGCCGGCATTGGTGCATAGGGAACCGACCGCGAAGCATCCGCCACTGAAACGGCGAGGTATCAGGCTGTGGATCTCGGCAGCTGCAGCATGCATGATCGTTGTATTGGTTGTAGCTGCGGCCGGGTATCGACGCTTTTGGGCCTCTGGGTCGAACAGATCCAATCATATTAGCTCGATCGCTGTCCTTCCATTTACCGGGAGCGGCAACGACATTGAGTATCTTGCTGCCGGACTGACCGAGGATATTATCACCGATCTTGGCCGAGCACGAG
>CAZMQR010000454.1:0-1653 GCA_964568325.1 uncultured Chloracidobacterium sp.
CGACCACGAGCAGCGGCACTATCACGATGCGGCCAAGCGTAATGTAGTTGGGCAGGTTCACGGGCTACATCCTAGATTTTACGCATTGCCCTGGGATATCAAAAACGGCGGGCACATGTGGCCCGCCGTTCGAATCGTGGCTGATGCTGATCTAGGGAAGGAAGCCCAACGCGCTATTGGCCGCGTCGTGTTGGGTGATGAGCGGATTGGCGAGATTTGGGAAGACGAGCGTCTCGTCGGCGGGGGCGAGGCCGAACCAACGCGCAAGTCTCACGGCATACATCTCGACCGACGTCGTCGGTATCCACCGGCCACGGCCTGACGCCGTATTATCTGTGTCGTCCGCGCCGCTTGGGCCCATGACCAGTGTCGGGAAGTAATTGCCCGTGCCGTCGGGGCGATGGCTGCCGTAAAAATCGCCGCCCGAGACCGAGCCGCCCATCACGAACATATGATTGCCCCAGGCGTGATCCGATCCGACCGTGGCACCGGAGCCCGCCGGATTGAGCGTGCGGCCAAAATCGGAGAGAGTGAAGGTCGTCACGTCATTATTGACGCCCTGCACTACCATCTCGTCATAGAACGCACGCATGGCCTGGCTGAATTCCCGCAAGCGGGCGTTCTGGCCATTGTTCTCATTCAATTCGTTGGTGTGGGTGTCAAAACCGCCGATCTGGACGTAAAAGACCTGCCGATTGACGTTGAGGTCAAGGCGCTTCTTGATCAGCCGGGCGACCTGCTTGAATTGCTGGCCGATGTTCGTAGTTGGGAACTGAACCGTGACCTCCTGCGATGTCTGCAGGGCCGAATTCGCCTGCATCGCGAGGTCAGTGACGTGGCTCGCCTCCTTGATGAAGTTATTTGACAGATCCTGCTGCCTGAGCGTGTTGAACGCCGTAAGGCGCGCCAGCGTCGAGCCTGTCGGATTCGAGCCGAAACCGGCCGGATTCAGGACGTTTGCCAGCGAAGTCTGCGCGTTCGCAATTGCCAGCGGCAGCGTTGTCTGCCCGGCGGTGAACAACTGAGCTCCGGAGATCGATGTGATCATCGGTATCAGCCCGCTCGGATTGCTGCCCATGGTCATTTTGTCGGACAAGCGGCCGCCCCAGCCCGTAAACGCCTGCGTGTTTGAGACGCTGGTCTGCGACTGCGCGACCTGGTCGGAGTGTGAAAAGAGCTGGTAGGGCTTTTTGAATTGCGAGCTCAGGTACTGAGCCTTTGTCAGCGGCTGCACGAGGTTGCCGACATTACAGACGACGGCGAGATCGCCGCCGGCCCAGAGTTCGTGGATGCCGTTGTTGACGATCGTCGTGCCGTTCGGGGCGCCGACATTGCCGAGATTTGGATGCAGGCCATACGTCAGGCCGCCAAGTCGCGGCACCGCTATCGGCAGCAGCGAGCCCTGCGCTATCGCGAGGCCCTGAGTGCCGCGGGCAGCATTGTATGCCGCATAATTGCTGATCGACGAGTCGCTATGGTTTGGTATGACCACGTTGTTGCCGTCGTTGCCGCCGGCCCAGAAGCAGAGCACCAGCGCCTTGTAACTTTCGCCGCCTTCGCCGCTGTCGATCACCCGCTGCGCCATCGCGCTGATCGCTCCGAGGTGATGCATCTGCGTTGCGAGCGAGACCATGCCGAGGGCACAGCCGCCTG
>CAZMQR010000455.1:0-1627 GCA_964568325.1 uncultured Chloracidobacterium sp.
ACTATTCGCGACAGCTGTTCGCAAAGATCAAGGCGAGTGAGTATCGCAACAATTTCAAGGTCATCGTCGGCGGCTCGGGCGGCTGGCAGATCATTCAGACGAACCTCTACGACGAATTCGGCATTGATTGCATCGTCGAGGGCCGCAGCGAATCGCAGGACACGCTCGACCTGTTTGCCCGAGCGATCGATGGCGAAGAACTGCCGAAAGAGATAACGGTCGTGCATCCGAAAGATCGCGATGCGATCCTCTTTCCCGACACGCGGACCACATTTGGCGTCGTCGAGATGACCACGGGCTGCGGCCGTCGGTGCAAATTTTGCCTGCCCGACCTGAATCCGCAGATCGACCTCCCCAAGGACAAGATCATGAACGCTGTGCGCGCGAATGTTCGCGAGGGCAACAAACAGATCAGCTTAGCGACGGAGGATATGTTCATATGGGGACAGGTACATACGGAGACGCCGTTCTATTTTCCAAACCGCGAAGCTTTGCTCGACCTCTACGGCGACATTATCAATACGCCGGGCGTGGAGCAGCATGTGCTAAGTCATTCGACGATCGCCCCGGCCGTGGTCGATCCTGTTTTGATCAAAGAGCTTTCACGGATCTTGCTGCCCAAAAGCCCGATCCATTTCCCGTATCTCAGCTCGCATCCGGAGAAAAAGGCCCTCGCCCCGTTGATCGGCCTCGAAACCGGCTCAGTCCGAATGGCAAAAAAGATAATGTCGAGTAAGGGCGTTCCATTTGCCATCGACGATTGGCCGAGCGTCGTCCTTGAAGGCCTGAAGGTTCTCAATGAAAATAATTGGTTCCCCGCGATGACCTTGATCGTCGGCAATCCGGAGGAGACGGACGAGGACAACATGGCCACGCTCGACCTTATCTATGAAATGGAACGCCGCGGGCTTTTTGCGTTTTTAATACCGTCGATCTTCACGCCGCTGCATGACACGCGTATGGAGATGGAACGTGGCGTCACGCATACGCGGCAGCTTACGCCGCTACAGTGGCAGTTGATGATGAAGTGCTGGAAAATGAACCTGCGTCCCGGCCAGTATAGTTGGTGGGGCCCAACGGCGTGGCGGATCGGGTCGATCGGAATGTGGCTCTTCAAGCTGCGTCGTCTCAATGGCCCCGATTTCACATATCCGCTGATGATGTTTTCCGGCGTGATGAGCGAAAAGCGGTTGGAAAAGATGGGCAAGATCTACGTCGGCAAGCCGATGCAGACGAAAGGCCGGCAGGAACTGATCGCAACGCTCAGGCCGAAGCAGATGCGATTTATCCGCGAGGATACCGGCGATCTCCCGGAAGAATATTATGCCGCAAAAGCTGAATTTGCCGCAGTCGCGGCCTGACAATATGGCTCAAGAGAGACCCTACGTCCTGGACCTTACTGAGGTGAGCGCTGACGATGTCGCGCTCGTTGGAGGCAAGTGCGCGAGCCTCGGCGAATTGTTTCGGGAGCTGACAACGCAAGGCGTGCGTGCCGTGGATGGTTTTTCGACGACGAGCCATGCGTATAATTTGCTCCTCGAAACGGATGGTCTGCGAAAGCGGCTAAAAACGCTTTTGAAAGGCCTCGATATCAATGACCTCGATGAGCTTGCCCGTGTCGGCAGCG
>CAZMQR010000456.1:0-1620 GCA_964568325.1 uncultured Chloracidobacterium sp.
AGTTCATACGTCTGCCAAATAACATCCAGGTTCGCGCGGGCCTGATCGCGAACACCATTCTCAAAGATCGATAGAGCCTTGGCGGCCCGTGCGTAACGGGCAAAAGCGACCGTGACCTCGCGACGAATAGTGAGCTCGCCAAATTCGATCCGCCGCCGTGCTGCCTCCCGCTCGAAGGTCGCGGCTGCAACAGCCCCTTGGTTACGATTGCGGACCGGCAGCATTATCTCAACTCCAAACGTAAAGAATCGGAAGGTTTCCTGAATAGGCCGAAGCATGCCCAGATCGTCATAGCCGCTGAGTGGAAATCCCGAGTTCATTCGCTGGTAGCCTGCGGTGACACCTGCATCGATCCGTCCCTCGCTCTTTGCCTGTTCGATACGAGCGAGAGCGAGATCCTCGGTGGCCCTCGCCCCGGCAAGATCGGGTCGCCGCCCAAGAGCGTCGGCGGTCGCAACCCCAAGCGGCGGAGTCGCGAGCTTCAGAACGTCCAGATCGCCACGCAACCGAAGCGGTTCCTCGGGGTTCATGCCCGTCAAGTTACGCAATTCGAGCATGAAGACCTCGACCTTGCCCTCGGATGTTTCCCTGAGGGAACGGAGACGGTTTAACTCGACCTGGAAGATGCCCTCGTCAAGCGGCGCTATCTTGCCCTCCGCCACTCTCGCGACGATGAGACTCAAACTTCTCTCGGCAGCCGTAACGCTGCGTTCGATGACCTGTAGGCGCAGGATCGCGGCGAGGGCCTCGCCAAACTTCAGCCTTATCTCGACCGCAAGTTGCCGGCGCCGTTCGGCCAGGGCCAGTTCGCGCAGGTCAAGTTCGCGTTGTGCGACCGCAACGCGGGCGGCCCGGCGACGGCCAAGCTCTAATGGCAGCATTACTTCTGCCATCTGGTTGTTGTCGGGACCGCCTAGTTGCTTTGCTCCGCTGACCGTAAGGGTTGGATTGGACCGGAGCTTGGCTTGTGAGATCAGGGCGTTTGCGGCATCGACCTCGCTTTGTAAAGCCCTAAGCTCACCGTTATTCTCAAGGGCCTTTTGCACGAGGTCACCGGCCGACATGCCCGAGTTCTGGTCGAGATATTTTGAAGCCGGGCTGGCGTCGGGCGCTTGCGCAACTACGCCCGCTACAAGAATAGCCACGGAAAATACTATGAGATGTAAACGCAGCAACCGCATTACTAACTAACGATCAATTTGCCCCGCATCATGTTCATGCCGCATGTAAATGTAAATTCGCCCGATCGATTCGGCGTAAAGGCGACGACGACCGAACGACCCAACGGAAGACTCTTATTGATCCCATAGGCCGGAATAACTATCTCCGTTGCACATGTTGCGTCGGTTTGACGAACAAAGGTCAGCCGGGCCGGTACCCCTCGACGCAACCTCACGGTGTTCCGGGAATATCCGGTTTCCGTGATCAGGATGCGAGCGTTTTGCACGCGCTTTCCCGGTTGTTTCGGTGTTGTCGCGTATACGCCTGATCCGTTGGCAACGAGGCTCCCGATCATTAAGAGAAGAAATAACGTGTATCTAGTTTTCATACCATCACTCCCTTGCCTGCTAGTGCGATTCAAGAAACTGTCCCTTTGGTCCGATGCCCTCGATATGGACG
>CAZMQR010000457.1:0-1618 GCA_964568325.1 uncultured Chloracidobacterium sp.
GCATCGACCGGAGCGACCACGCCGACCGGCTTTGGCGACAGTTCGGACCTTGCGGGCCCGTACACATTCGCCGACAGTGCAGCGGGGACCAACTGGTGGCTGGAGGCCTTTAACCAGCTAAGCACCGTCGCTCTCACGGCTGGCAGCTACCGGACGACGCAGGCCGGGCCGCAGGCGACCGCCAACAACTCGCCTGTGACCAATATGACGGCGGTGTTTGCCGGAGTGACGGATCCCAATGGCACATGGACGCTGCACTTCTCAGACAATGGCGGTGGCGACACCGGCGCGGTCTCGGCGGCCACGCTGAGGCTGACGACGGCCGGCTCCGGCTGCCCGACGCCAACACCGACGCCAACACCTCCGCCGGCATCGCCGACGCCGACACCGACGCCTCCGCCGGCAACGCCGACGCCGACTCCTAACCCGAGTCCGTCGCCGACGTGTGCACCGGGTGGCGGATTCAGCGAAGGATTCGAGACCGGGCTGCCGAATGCGGCACCGTTCCCGAACCATGCACCGCCGGGAGCGGCATTGCCGCTTGCATCGGGTTCATGGTTTGCCCTAAACAACAGCGCTCCGATCGGAGTGACCGGAGTATTCGGTCAGGGCGGCGTAGGAGCACCATTCCCGCCGGATGCCGGTGCCGGACTGCAGTATGCCGCGATGAACTTCCAGAACGGAGCCGGGGTTGCTGCCCTGAACACGTTCCTGATGAGCCCGGTGGTGACGTTCAACAATGGCGACACGATCACGTTCTATACGAGGACCGTGACGGCGCCGGCGTTCCCGGACAGGCTGCATCTCAAGATGAGCACGAATGGGGCGAGCACGAATGCGGCCGACTTTACTGTCACGCTTGTGACGGTAAACAGCGGGCTGACAACGGGCGGATATCCGAATGCGTGGACGCAGTTCACGGGGACGGTATCAGGCCTTGGCGGTGCTACGTCAGGACGCTTTGCGTTCCACTATGACGTGCCGAATGGTGGGCCGAGCGGGTCCAACTCCGACTTTATCGGAATCGACCAGGTGGTCTATACCGGTGCAGGAGGATGTCCGACGCCGACGCCTCCACCGGCAACGCCGACGCCAACGCCGACGCCTCCGCCGGCAACACCGACGCCGACGCCAAATCCGACGCCTTCACCGACATGTGCGCCGAGCGGCGGTGCGGTTCCTGAGCTGATGTACTATCGGTTTGACGGAACCGGGGCGACCGTGCCTAATGAGGCCTCGTCACCTGTCGGAACGCTTCCGGCACCGATCCAGGGTGCCATCACTCAGGGCGGTACGGGCCAGTTTGGTGGCGGTCTGATCGGTTCAGGCGTTTCCTCAACCACGGACTTCCTGAATACCGGCTGGGCACCAAACCTCGGCAATGGTAGTTGGACGATCTCGCTGTATCTGAACGGGAACTATCCGGGCGCGACGCTGTATTACTTCTTCGGAGATGTAAATACAGCCAGCCTCCGGGCGTTTACAAACGGTGTGGCGGGTGCGAACAACATCCTGCTGAGAGGCGGGGGCCTGACGGACGTTAACGCAGCGGGTGGAGCCCCGGCAAATACGCCGACCGTGACGCACTTTGTGTACGATTCGACCTTGAATAATGTCA
>CAZMQR010000458.1:0-1608 GCA_964568325.1 uncultured Chloracidobacterium sp.
CGGCCTGCAGGCCCGACTGATGTCGCAGGCATTGCGTAAAATAACCGCGATCGTATCGAATTCGCGCACCTGTTTTATCTTCATCAATCAGATTCGCGAGAAGATCGGCGTCTTTTTCGGATCGCCCGAGACGACAACCGGAGGCAAGGCCTTGAAGTTTTACGCCAGCGTCCGGCTCGACATTCGCCGCATCGGAGCGATCAAGGACGGCGACAAAGCGGTCGGCAACCGCACCCGCGTAAAGGTGGTCAAAAACAAGTGTGCGCCGCCGTTTCGCGAGTCCGAATTCGACATCATGTACGGCGAGGGCATCTCGCGCGAAGGCGACCTCCTCGACCTCGCTGTCAACCACAATATCGTCGAAAAAAGCGGTGCATGGTTCTCTTACAAAGGCGAGCGCCTCGGCCAAGGCCGCGACAACGTGAAGACGATGCTCAAGGAGAATTCTGACCTGCTCGATCGCATCGAGGGTGACGTAAAGACCGCCCTTGGCTTTACCAAGATCGAAACGGCTGCGGCAGGAGGTTAACCACTAAGACACGAAGAGCACAAAGGACTACAAGGAGGAATTCTTGTCATGAACGGTTCATCGGCGGCTGAGGGATTTGCGAGAGTTCCCGAAAGGGTTGAACAATTGTCTCACCGTGTTATCGGCTCTGCTTTGAAAGTCCACAAAGACCTCGGCCCGGGGCTAATCGAGAGTATATATGAGCGATGCCTGTGCTACGAATTCCAGAAATCTGGCTTAGAGTTTGAACGGCAAGTCGCCGTTCCGGTCGTTTACGATGGAGTCAAACTCGACGCAGATCTAAGGCTTGATATCTGGGTTGAGCGGCTCTTGATCGTTGAGGTTAAGGCCGTAGAAACGACCCTTCCGATTCACCAAGCCCAGTTGATGACCTACCTTAAGCTCACGGGAAATCGACTCGGCTTGCTGATCAACTTTAACGTTGCTCTGTTAAAGAGCGGAATAAAGCGGGTAATATTCTGACGTCTCCCGTTTACTTCTTCGTATCTTTCCTTTGTGCCCTTCGTGCCTTCGTGGTGGATTCCATTACGGCTTGCCGCCGAGCTTACGGTTGCTTTTCATCATCGGCGGGGCTCCATTCGCAGGCGGCTGAGCATTTGCCTGATTGAGCATCTTGCGGATCTGCTCGGGCGACGGAATGCCCGGCGTTGGCGTTGTGCCGGGCTTGAGGCCTTTTTTCAGTTCCTTCTCGCTGGGAATGCCCGGCGTCGGCGATGTGCCCTTGGGCAGAACGACATTCCCATTCATTGGGATTCCCGGAATCGGCGTGCCCGTCATAGGCAGTGGTGTCGTCGAAAGGCCCGGGGGCATATTTGCGGGATCGATCGTGATCTCTTTCGGGGCAATATTGGTATTGGTCGCCGCGTTATTCGAACTGCCGCCGCAGGCAGCGCCTGCCGTGACCGCACACAAGATAAGGAGTGCTGCTTTCATCATAACTTTCACGATTATAGCCCGCGGCCGACATATCATCAATTCCCGGCAAGACGCTGATTTGACAACATAAAACCGCTTATTTACACTTACAAATTCGCGTCCGGTCACGTATCGGACGCAGTTGCGGCCAGGTAGCTCAGTTG
>CAZMQR010000459.1:0-1607 GCA_964568325.1 uncultured Chloracidobacterium sp.
TCGACACGGCCGGTGTTCTCAACCTTGCCGGCGATGGTCGCCGAACGCTCCCCGGGCCCAAAATTTATCCTGATCGGGCCGGCATCGGGGCCATCCATCTGAACCATCGGATCGGCCGGCCCTTGCGGAACGGCCCTGGAGACTGGCCTCGTATTCGATGGGTTGGGTGCTCCGTTAACTGGCTGGGCGTCAACTGCATTCACGGCAATGCTGCTGTTGCCGTTTGCCGGTGCCGCTGGCGAACATGCCGAGCACGCGGAAAACGTCAACGAAGACAAGAAGAAGACTAACAGAAGCAGAAAACGAGTATTCATACGAGTCTGACACTGAGGCTATACCGCACAGGCGGAATCCATATCCTTTTGCCACCGCAGGACAGGTTTGCGCGCAGCTGCCGCTTCGTCTAGGCGGCCAATTCGTGTCGAATGCGGAGCGCCAGTGACGAGTTCCGGCGAATCCTGTGATTCACGATCGATGTCGACCATTGCGTCGCAAAATGCGTCGAGGTCGGCTCGGCCGACGGATTCCGTCGGTTCGATGAGCATAGCGCCGTCGACGACCAGCGGGAAATATACCGTCGGGGGATGAAAACCGTAATCGATCAGCCGCTTAGCGATATCGAGCGTGACAACTCCTCGTTTTGACTGATGTTTATGCGAAAAGATCGCCTCATGCATGCAGTCGGGATCATACGGTTTGTCATAAAAGTCGGCGAGCTTGTGCGACACATATCTCGCGTTTAAAACTGCCGTTTCGGTCGCCTCACGCAGGCCCGTGTTGCCGTGCGTGTAAATATACGACAGGGCACGCACCATCATCCCGAAATTGCCGAAGAATGCTTTGACGCGGCCGATCGAATTCGGATAGTCATAATTCAGGCTGTAGCGGTCGCCGTCCTTTGCGATGCGTGGCGTCGGCAGGAACGGCATCAACTGCTCCGTGCACAGGCACGGCCCGCAGCCCGGGCCGCCGCCGCCGTGCGGCGTCGAGAACGTTTTGTGCAGATTCAGGTGAATTACGTCCACGCCCATGTCGCCCGGCCGGGCGACGCCGACGAGCGCGTTCATGTTTGCGCCGTCCATATAGACCAAGCCGCCCGCGTCGTGGATCACCTCGCAGATCTCTTTAATGTCCTTCTCAAAAATGCCGACCGTGTTCGGATTTGTAAACATTACGCCCGCGACTCCGCCCTCGGCACAAAGCTCGCGGAGATGGGCCATGTCCGTCAGTCCGTCGGCAGTCGCCCTGATCGCCTTGACCGTAAATCCAGCAAGCGCGGCCGATGCAGGATTTGTGCCGTGAGCAGACTCGGGTATGAGCATCACTCGACGTTCAGCCGAAGCCTCACCGTCACGCTGATCGAGAAACGCACGGATCAACATCACGCCCGTCATCTCGCCCTGAGCACCGGCCGCAGGCTGCAGCGAGACGCCCGGCAGCCCCGTGATCTCGGCGAGGTCCTCTTGCAGCTTGTAGATCAGTTCCAACGCGCCCTGCGACTCTTCCTCGGGTGCAAGCGGATGCAGGCCTGCAAATCCGCCGATCCGCGCGACCTTTTCATTAAGCCGCGAATTGTATTTCATCGTGCAAGACCCGAGCGGATACAT
>CAZMQR010000460.1:0-1606 GCA_964568325.1 uncultured Chloracidobacterium sp.
CAGGCCGCAAGATCGACGGCGAAGGCATCGAGCTCTTCAACTGTTCGCTGCATCAGGCCTATCGAACGCTCGACAACATCGTCAAGCGTCTGGTTGACAGCAAATTCCAGATCGAACTCACCGGCACCGCCGACAGTTACCCCGTGCTCGCCGGCGACCGAGTCAAGGTAGATGTTGAATTCCTAAACTGGACCGAGAAGGACATGCTCGTGGTCGAATCAAACGACCTCTCCAGCGAAGAGACCGCAGACGAGCGAACATTCGTGCTCCAGGAGTGGCCGGACTTTACCGAATATGAGGCTGTGTAATGGGCGATCTTGAGACACTGATACCGCGAACGAATCTGCAGTTCTGGCACGAGGCCGAGGACATCACCGGCGTCTTGCACGGCGGCAACGTCACGGCCGTGCCCGATCGCTCTTCGAACGCCCGCAACCTCGCGTGTGCATCAACGCATCCGCTCTACCACACCAACGTCCGGGCCGGACGGCCCGGCGTGTACTTCAACGGGGCAAAGAACCCGCTGGTCAACAGCGGTGGGAGCTTCTCGATCAAGCACCTGTTCGTCGCAGCGGCATTCGATGACGCCGACTTTGGAGCGAACTACCAGGGCCTTTTCACCGACCCGACGACGATCGCGGTGCTGGTCGGCAAGAACGGTACGACGCGATTCGAGGACTTTGACTTCGAAGCTGCCGGCACCTATCGCTACGCCCGCGGCAACTACGCCTATGCCGAGAACGACGCCCAGGCAGCAATGAACGGCAAATTCGCCGTGTATGAGGTCAGCCTGTCCAGCGGTTGGGGCCTGATCGGTGGATTCCAGGTCGGTCAGGACCGCAACACGTCCGCGCGTAAGATGAAGGGCTACTGGCTCGGCCACATGGGCTGGTCTGATGTCCAGGGCGATTCGGCCCGGCAGGACATCTACGACTATTTCGCGATGAAATTCCAAACGTGGCGTGAGGTTTCGCCCGCCGTCTACACGTTCCCGTTCCAGCCCGACATCAACCGCCCTTTGGCAGCCGACAAGCGTGTGCTAACATCAACGGCCGTCAGCGGAGCTTTTAAGGGAAGGACCAAAGGGACGCGTAAACTCGGCGGCGAGCTGCAGTTCACCGGCCGCTGGCCCGAGGAGCACGACGCAGCCCTACAATTCTGGGAGGAGCATTACCCTGGAGTGGAATTCAACTACGAGGACAAGGCGGTCTCGCCGGCACGGAACATAACCTCAAGGTTCATATCCGGGATCACCGCCCAGAACGCCGACTATCGAGACATGAACTACAGCTTCCAGCTCCTCGAGGTATAAATCACCCCGGAAAGTTTTGACATAATCAAATTCAAATTCCGCCCGTTATGACATTTGCGGGCTTTTGGTTATGACATTTTCGCGCAAATAGCCCGGGGTGATAACCCCGGGGGCGGGCGGCCAGACGGGGATCGGTCCCTGTAAGGGACCAATTGTCACGGCCGGTAATTCGTCCCTTACAGGGACGCGATTCAAGAAACGATTTTTTCCAGAGGTGTTACCCCTGGCTATTAAATATGTCGCCTTCAGCGACCAACCGAACTATGAACGACACCAAAAACGCACTTTTAGCCT
>CAZMQR010000461.1:0-1586 GCA_964568325.1 uncultured Chloracidobacterium sp.
TGACGATCTGAGCGTCGCCCGTGCAGCCGACCATTCGCGTGTCGCGACGATAGAAGGCTACGGCCTTTACGCGTTCGTCCATCTCCTGGACGTCGCGGCGCATCTTGGTGACCTTCCAGTCGGCAAGCCCGTAGAGACGGTCGGCCAGGCGGCGGTGAGCCTCAGGATTGTCAATATTGTCGAATCGTTTGAATGTCTCGCTCGACTGGATCAACGTGGAAATGCGTCGAGCGAGGCGGTAGCTCTCGGGATAACGCTTCCTAAGCTCGGCCGTGAGCATATTGGTCAATTCGATCTGGCTGATCTCGGCCTCGATCTCGGGGTCGGACATCCCGCTGTCAATATAATGCTGAAATCGGTCTTTGCTAAGGAGTGCGACGAATAGCTCCTGCGTCAGGTCGGTGTAGGCGTTATAGCGTCCTTCTTCAACCAGAAAACCAGCGCGCTTCGACGCCCGGACTAGCGGGTGGGACGAGACGATGCGATGCAGTTCGGTCCATATCTGGTTTACGTCAGAGGTCTTGAGGCTGTCGTTCCATTTGCCGACCTTGACCTGTTTGTTCTGGATCGAGCGGGGCAGGCGTTCCTTTGTTCTCACTTCTTTCATAGTCACTCTTCCGATTCAGTCGCCTAATGGTCGAAAGGCCGCAAGCTACTTTCGTGAGGATCGCCGAGCAAACGATCCGGCTTTCGATGCGCCTCGGAGGCCATCGGTTGCGACTCAATTCGAACTCAAGGGTGAGTAAGTTGGGTATCTGGTAGTGAGGCCGAGACAGGACCGCTTCCGAGCTACTGGTTTGGCGGTCCGGCTGGACGGCAATGAGATGATTGCCTCTCACGGCCGACAAGTAAGATAATAGCAATAAATCTATGGATGAGCAACAAGTTTTTACAACATTGTATATTTTTTATACACTTCTATTTTACGTTGTCATTACAGCCTTTCGTGACATATTTTGACATCGCCAAGACACATTTTTTGTCAATTTTGCATGATTTTTCGCCGAGAGTTTTGGAAGCAATTATGCATTACAGATTTATTTTTGATGTAGCAAGAGGGAACTTCTGCCGGCCGTTGTGTGGCGGGCGACGGCGACACTCAGGTCGCATTGCGTCTAGTATGGACTCAGCAAAAATGACAGGCTTTTACAAGGACGAAGATTGTCCGACATCATGCGATCTCGTCGCCTTTGAAGAGGGTGAGCTAGATCCGGCACAGTCGCTGGCAATCATGGGCCACCTCGAGGCATGCGAATTCTGCGCCGCCGAGGCCGACTTCTATTCAATGTATCCCCAGGATGAAACGCCCGCCGACTCATATGAGCCGGCGTTGATCCCTGCACCGCTCTTCGAGCTCGCCGAAGCCCTTCTAAAAAAAAAGCATTCAGACCCAGCTTCGCTTAAGGATCTGCTGAACGGCCTCGACGGCGCCCTCGTCCACTGATCGATCTTTAGTCCATTTTTCAGTTATCAGTGCGTCCCTGGGGGACGCATTTCGTATGACCAACCGCAATTTCGTACGACCCACGGAATAGGAAAACGGACCGTTTTCGGGTCGCGCCGCCATCGCAGATCCATTTCGTACA
>CAZMQR010000462.1:0-1582 GCA_964568325.1 uncultured Chloracidobacterium sp.
GGCGACGGCCTGCGCCCCGGCTCCATCGCCGACGCCAACGACCGCGCGCAATTCGGCGAACTCGAAGTGCAGGGCGAACTCACCAAACGCGCCTGGGCCAAAGGCGTGCAAGTGATGAACGAAGGCCCGGGCCATGTGCCCATGCACATGATCGAGGAAAACATGGCCAAGCAGCTCGAATGGTGCGGCGAAGCGCCGTTCTACACGCTTGGCCCGCTCACCACCGACATCGCACCCGGCTACGACCACATCACCAGCGGCATCGGCGCGGCGATGATCGGCTGGTTCGGCTGTGCGATGCTCTGCTATGTTACGCCAAAGGAACACCTAGGGTTGCCGAACAAACAAGATGTCAAAGAAGGAGTTATCACCTACAAACTCGCCGCCCACGCCGCAGACCTCGCCAAAGGTCATCCGGCGGCTCAATACCGCGACAACGCTCTCTCAAAGGCACGCTTCGAGTTCCGCTGGGAAGACCAATTCAACCTGGGGCTTGACCCCGAAAAAGCCAAAGAATTCCACGACGAAACTTTACCGGCGGAAGGTGCCAAACTCGCCCACTTCTGCTCAATGTGCGGACCGCATTTCTGCTCAATGAAAATCACGCAGGAAGTCCGCGAATTCGCAGCCGAACAAAACATCGAAGCCGAAAAAGCCCTCGCCGTCGGTATGAGCGAAAAGGCAAAAGAATTCGTCGCGACAGGAAGTGAGATCTATCACGGCAATTTGCCCGGTGGAGCAAAGGCGCATCATTAGAGTATTGTCAGAACCGCGCGAGCGGACTCCGACGGTTGCAGGCTAGGTTATAATGTTAATGGAGAGGGTCTATGTCAGAAGTCGTTTTAACATTACCGGATAACATCGTCGAAGAGGCGGAAGAATTTGGGCTATTCAAGCCGCTGATCATAACTTCAATGCTCAAAGAGGAAATTCGTCGCAGAAAGGTCAATAAGTTTTTCGAGGCAGCAGATCGGCTTGCCGCACTCGGCGGCGAACCAATGACAAACGATGAGATCAATGCCGAGATCGCCGCCGCACGTCGAGATCGGCGTCGTCGCGGCTAAATGCGAGTCGTCTTTGACACCAATACAATTATATCCGGCACCCTCTGGAGCGGTAATCCACGTCGGGTTCTCGATACAGATCTTGAAGCCGACGGGTTTGCCACCGGAAAGGTCGCGCAGCTGCTTTACAAATCGCATTAGGCCTTTGGACGAATTGAACGCGCTGTGCGACGGCGGAGAATCAACGGTCGTATGGGGTTTGACGTGCCGGATCGCGGCGATCTCTTCCGTGTTCTTGGCCGCGGGAAGTATGCCGCCGTGGCCGGGTTTAGCACCTTGCGAGATCTTTATTTCGATCATCTTGACGGTTTCGCGCATTGCATTTTTCTGAAATCCTTCGGGGCTGAACCCACCGTCTTCGGTTCGGCAGCCAAAATATCCGGTCCCGATCTGCCAGATCAGATCACCGCCATGCTTTAGGTGATACGGGCTGATACCACCTTCGCCGGTATTCTGAGCAAAACCGCCCATCTTCGCACCCGCATTCATCGCCAACACGGCATTCTTGCTCAGCGAAC
>CAZMQR010000463.1:0-1580 GCA_964568325.1 uncultured Chloracidobacterium sp.
CGGCGTATGGCAATCGTTACAACTGGCCACGCTCTTATGAGAGGATTTGAGCCAGCCGCTGTATTGGTCGTTCATTATGTGGCAATTTGCGCAGGCGGCCGCGTCGTTGCTCAGATACGAATAACCTTTGGCATAGACGAAGGTGAACATTCCGATGCCGACTGCGGCTCCGATCGCCAAGCCGACGAGGCTCAGTTTTACGATCTGTATGTTCATGGCCTCTCTACGGTAATCTTGGCTCAAATTGAGGTGAGAATCAAGCGGAGGTAAGTTGTTGTATTTATAGGTGTTATTGTGACACCCATCACAGAAAATTGGCCGCGGATAAGGCGGATCAGAACCAGAAAGTGCGGGCGAAAGGCCGATATGCTTCCCGGCTTTTCTTATCCGTCCTATCCGCGTGATCCGCGGCAAAGTTTCTTATCTTACGGGCTCGCGCAGGAGTGTTTCGGATGCGTCGCGGGCAAGGTTCGCGACCGATTCGTCGTATATCCGGAGATGGGCGAGTTGCCTCAGGGCCTCGCCGGTTCGTGAGATCAGCCTGACGAGATCGCCCTCTTCGGCGCGAGTTCGATCTACAAGTTCGTCCCAGCTCATGCCGCCGGCCCATCGTTCGGCTGCGGCAGCGGCGGAGTAATTCAGTTCCTCGACCGGCTCGACACCGTTCCGTAGTTCAACGCTCGCGACAGCGAATGAGACCTCTTCGAGCTCGCCGAGATACTCGTTCATCCGACGCGAGGTCCGCATCTCGCCGTAGCTGCGGTCTGCATCCGATGCCACCGACGCCATCATCCCTGCGATATGAGGGATCGAGAGGCCGCTCAGGATACCGGACTTCAGCGCCTCACCGACAAGCAACGGACGGTCGATACGAAGGTCGGCGAGCCATTTGCCTGCGTCGGTCACGGCTTCGGCATCGAGGTCGATGTAGCCGAAATGAGCGAGCACGCGGGCCTTCTTCTCGAACGGACGCCAAATTTCTGCCAGCGTACGGCGATTCTTGCCTTGATCGCCGCGAAAGGCGTAGCTCTTGCCCGCGATCTCGCGGACCTGGTCAAAACTGCCAAAGGCGTCGAGCAGATTGAGCAGGCTGATGTAGGTCGAGCGAAACTGGCTCTCGAGCCTGTCGGGCGGTGCTCTTAAGAGCTCTGCGATCTTGCGAGGATTTTGAAACTGCCCCGGCACGAGGACGACAAAGCCGACATTGTCACGCCCGCGGCGGCCTGCCCGACCGGTCATTTGCTGAAGTTCGCTCGCCGTAAGAGGCCGCCAACCGTCGTTGCCGCGCGTATCGGCATTTGAGATAACAACCGTACGCGCCGGGAAATCAACGCCCGCCGCTACGGTCGAGGTGGCAAAGAGGGCGTTGAGCAGCCCGGCCGACATCATTCGCTCGATCAGCAGTTTCCACGCCGGGATATGGCCCGCGTGATGGGCTGCGACGCCTGCGTCAACGATCACTTTTGCGTGCTTGTGGTGAGCTATCTCGGGATTTTCAGCGATGAACTCCGCAAAGATCGCTTCCCTGCGTTG
This sequence comes from uncultured Chloracidobacterium sp., assembly GCA_964568325.1. Taxonomy (GTDB): domain Bacteria; phylum Acidobacteriota; class Blastocatellia; order Pyrinomonadales; family Pyrinomonadaceae; genus OLB17. Next base: position 1,534 of record CAZMQR010000463.1, read on the forward strand.
ATGCCGATCCGGGTCGCGCCGCTGCGACTTATCGCGCGCAACCTCGG
>CAZMQR010000464.1:0-1561 GCA_964568325.1 uncultured Chloracidobacterium sp.
AGATCGCCGCGATTGGTCGGCTCTCCGTTCTCAAACGATACTTCGGGAGCACCGACGACGATCTGATTGGGCCGGACCTTGTTGAGATTGATCTTGTTGACGGTGGCGTTGAAGCGGTCGTCGTGGGCACGAAGAGCGTTCAGCACCGTCCATACGACCTTGTAACGCTCGTTGTTATCAAGCGCTTTTTCCGCCTCGATATCCGCCGGGACTATGATCGGAATGATAATGTAGCCAAACTTTTTGCCTTCGGCCCGCCGCATCACGCGTCCGACGGATTGAACGACATCAACCTGCGAATTGCGCGCCGCAAGGAACATCACCGCATCGAGCGAAGGCACATCGACGCCTTCCGATAGACAACGAACATTTGTAAGAACGCGGCATTCGCCGGGCTCCGGCTCGGCCTTGAGCCAGGCAAGGCATTTTTCGCGTTCGGGTGCGGGAAACGTGCCGTCGATATGCTGCGCCGAGACCTTTACCATTTGCCCGCGTTTGTCGGGCGGCAGCGAATCGACGTAAGCCTTGGTGCCGTCGTTGAATACGCCCTTAATGGCCTTTGAAGCTACGATCTTTGGACAAAAGGCGACCGCGCGTTTCATTTGGCTCGGATCGATGGCTTTAGTGACACCGTCGTCGCCTATGAACTGTTTGGACAGTGCATTGATACAGCCAACCAGCTTCAAAATGTCATCAGCCTCGATCTTGCCCTCAGGGTCGGCGAGGGCTTTCTGTAGGCTCGGTGAAATGTCGTTTTCGCCAACCGTCAGGATCAATACCTTGTAGTCGGTCAGCAATTCACGCTCGACGGCCTCGCCAAAACCTATGCGGTATATCTCTTCGCCATAGTGGCTCTCATCATCCATCGACCAGACCGTGGCCTCGGCCAGAGCCGCCTTGCCCTTAGAGTCATCGCTGTAAAGCCGGGGCGTCGCGGTCATGTAAAGGCGCCGCTTAGCCTGAATGAAGTCGTTGTTATGGACCTTGGTGAAGGCCGACTCGTCATCGTCCGAAAGCTGAACGCCTGTTGTGCGATGGGCTTCGTCGCAAACTATGAGGTCGAATTCGCCAAGATCGACACCCTGTTGGGCTTTCGCGATGACCTCAATAGATTGGTAGGTCGAAAACACGACAGTCATGCCCGGCCGGTCTTTCGAACGGGCAAATTTAACTTGCGCTGCTATCGATTTGATATCCGTTGACGCCGGAAGCCCGAGATCGAGGACCGAAAAACTGTCAACGTCACGATTCTTAAGCGTTTGCGGGTTTACTTGCGGATCGGAGCAAATACAGATCGGATAGATCGGCTCAGCGGCATCTCCCGTCCATTCGCGAAGAGTTTGCGCAAGCAACGAGATCGACGGGACCAGAAAAAGGATAAATCCCTTTCCGTTGGTTTCGTTCTCGGCGATACGCAACGAGGTAAACGTCTTGCCGGTGCCGCACGCCATTATCAGCTTGCCGCGGTTCTTCGTCTGGAAGTACTCGTGCGTCTTCTCAACGGCAAATTTCTGATGCGGGAACAGTTCCTTGACAGCGGTGCGGGCGTCCGCACCGTGAA
>CAZMQR010000465.1:0-1558 GCA_964568325.1 uncultured Chloracidobacterium sp.
TCACGCTGAACCATTACCAAATGTCATTCAGCGTCGGCAAAAGGGCGTTTGGCGGCGGCGGGGGTGGTTATTTATTTGCGCACAAGCTGTTCGTCGTAGAGATCGCGATAGACGCGGTAGTTGGACATTACCTTAAAGACGTAATTCTTTGTCTCGGCAAAGCCGATCTCGGAGGCAAAGATGGCGGGCTCTTTGGGATCTGAGCGGCTGAGCCAGCGGGCGGCGTTATCTTCGCCGCCATTGTAGCTCGCGGCGATGGCCTCATTGAGCGTGCCGAATTCATCGCGGAGCGCGGCGATGTATTCCACGCCGAGCGCGATGCTTACGCTCGGCAGATAAAGGTCGTCGGGCTTTAAGGCAGGGAAACCGGCGGCGTCCTTATACTTTACGGCCGTGTCAAAGACGAATTGCATCAGCCCGCGAGCGGCAGACGGCGATTTGGCACCGGGCCGGAACGCGCTCTCCTGCTTCATTATCGCCAAAATAAAGCGCGCATCGACGCGCCGTTTCTTTGCGTAACGCAAAACGTCTTCGCGATAAGCCGCGGGATAGGCGTCGAGCACGCTCGGCGAGACCTGGACGATGCGCTTTACTCGCGTGTCCGCGACGGCGAGCTTATCGGCCGCCAAACCGCTGTAATACGAGGCCATATTCGAGGGGATCGACGCGTAAACGGCCATCGCGTCGGCACGGCGTCCGCTTTTTTCGAGCGCGAAGGCCTTTAGGTACTTTATTTCGTCCATTGTCGCCATCGCGCCGCCAAAATTGGCCTGCTCGATCATCACATCGGCGGCCGCGACCGCCTCAGGCCACCGGCGGCGATATATCTCCATCCGCAGGCGGGCGTGAAGGGCATTCGTCTCGGTCGGCGTGCCCGCAAAACGCTGCCGCGCCTTCTCGACCCAACCGTCAGCGGCGGCGTAATTGCCCGCCTCGCGAAGCGCGTCGATCGTATTCAGATACGCCGAATCGATCCGCTCGCCCGTCGGATACATCACCGTGTATTGCTCGTAGATCGCGGCGGCCTCGGCATATTTCCTGAGCCTTACATGACACGCGCCCCTGAACGCAAGCGCCTCGCGGCCGTCCTTGGTCGCAGGAAATTCGCGCCACATGCGTTCGAGCCAGACGATGGCGTTGGCATACTGCCGCTCCCACATGTAAGAGCGGCCCACGACGAACATCGCGCGGCCCCTGAGCGGATCGTCGGCGAATTTGTCGAGCACGATCTGATAATGCTCACGCGCTTCGGCAAAGTGGCGATTCGCAAAATAGGCCTCGCCGCGCGTCGCGTGCTCGGCGGCCGTCAGCGTGAGGAGTTTCCCGGCGGCATCGCGGCCCGTTTTGTCCTTTTCCACCACCGCGCGAAGCTCGGCGTCAGACTGCGCACCGGCAAACGAGGCGGCGAAGATCATTACCAGCAGCACGATCAAGAGATTCTTCATATTTGTGAACAGAATACCGACATTTAGACGGCCGGGCAATGCCATCGGTTGCCGGGTGATGGTTCAGTTTGAAATTGTGATCGTCTCTCCGATCTCTGCGAAACTCTCTCCGT
>CAZMQR010000466.1:0-1557 GCA_964568325.1 uncultured Chloracidobacterium sp.
GCGCGTCTGGGGCGTCGAGACCGAAGGTGCCGACGCGATGTCAAAAGCCATCACCGCCGGCCGTCCCGTGACGATCCCGATCACGTCGATCGCCAAAACACTCGGCGCGCCGTTCGTCACGGACCGCACGCTCAACCTCATTCGCGACCTCTACGAGAGCGTCACCGTCGTCCCCGACTCTGAGGCCGTCGATGCCCTGCTCTTCATCGCTGGGCGCCTAAAGGTCATCACCGAACCCGCCGCCGCCTGCACTCTAGCCGCCGCCGACCGGCTCCGAGAAAACTTCACTCCGCAAAGCCACGTCGTCCTCGTCCTCTGCGGCGGCAACACGAGCATCTCCGACGCCTGCGGGTATCTCGCATGATCACCGCCCGCGGCCAAACCGGTCATTAGCCCTCGCCGCGCTCGTCAGCCGCGGCGGGTCGCGCAGCTCAGTTGCGAGCGGGGCTCGGCGTACCAAATCTTGATCTTGCCGTATCAGCTCCCGAATATACTCGCTGACGGATCCATACCCGCCGCCGCCCGCACGCTGTTCGACGTACTTCCGCATCGTTTCAGGCATCGAAATATTGAATGTTGACCTCTTCATACTGTTTCTACTCCATCTGATTCGCTTTGGGACAAATGGCACAAACGCGCCACAAGCCACTCACAGATCAGCACGCCTGAAACACCGTAACCTATTGATCTCAGTGATGTTATCGCCACACACCACCTTTGTTTCAGCGTTTTCGCGCAAAAATAAATTCGCCCGCGAAACACCCGCCATCAATCCCCGTTTCACAGATTCAAGCATAGCCCTACCATACCACAGAGCTTGCATATTGTCAAGACATTCCTATCTGTGCAACGCCAAGGGTCTGGCCTAAGAAAAACCCAACCGGCGCTTATTTGAATTCTCCATTCTCACTTCTCAGTTCTCAATTGGCTTCGCCGTCCGGCCGATCAGGCTGCAGGATCGGGAGTTTAGCTTGTGAGACCCGAACTCAGCTTATTCCAGAATTCTCGAGGCGAGAGGATGGGGAGCGGGGCGTCGGGGGCGACGGTTATCAGGTCTTCGTCGCCGGTTACGAGGACGTCGGCTTGTCCATTGACTGCAGTTGCAAGGATCCAGCGGTCGTCGGTATCGCGGACGGCGAGTTTGTGCGGAGCAGATGGTTTTGGAACGATCTCGACGCCGCTGAAAACAGCTTCGACAGCGGCGATCGCTTCGTCGGGCAAGCGGAGCTTTTTTGTGAGAGCACGCCGCAGTTCATCGAGGTGCACCGGTCCGACGACCAGTTCGTGTTCCGCGAGGCAGACGCGCATCACGTCGGCACACAGGCCACGTGTAGCAAACGCGGCCACGAGGACATTGGTATCAAGACAGACTCTCATGAATTGCCACTAGCTTCAGCTAGTGGTCAGCGGCACCTAGATCATGGGCTTCAGCCCAAAGACTGAATGCGACGACGGGACCGAGTTTGGCTAAAGCCGAAGAGCCGGGAGATCCGATGACCACGCTCTACGGCCTTAGCACTGGCCGCGCTTTCTCAAGGCCAGAACAGCGTGGCAATT
>CAZMQR010000467.1:0-1551 GCA_964568325.1 uncultured Chloracidobacterium sp.
GGAGTATCTGAGATGCTGCTTCGCCAATACAATATCGATTACGTGCTCGTGTCGCCCGAGGAAAAGAACACTCTCAAGGCGAACGAGGAATTCTTCAAAAAATATCCGCTCGTGGCCGAGGCGGGCCAGTATCGGGTATATAAGGTCAAATGAGTAAGAAAAAGAAAGGCAAAAAGCCGTCCGGACAGCCGCGCGTAGCCGCGGTAGAGCAAACGTCGCAGCCCGCCGCTCCACCACCGAAGCCAAAACGACAGCCGGCCGCGTTGCGTTCGGTTGACGAATGGCTGACCGACCAGCGGTGGTTCGTCGCGGCCGGAGTGATCACTCTTATTTCGATCTTTCTGCGATTCTGGCAACTCGGCCTCAAGCCATTCCACCACGACGAGGGCGTAAACGGCTTCTTCCTTCGCACGCTCTTTTTGGATGGAACTTATCGGTACGATCCGACGAATTATCACGGCCCATCGCTCTATTACATCTCGCTCGCATTTGCCAAGGTCTTTGGCCTCGAAACAATACCCGTTCGTGCGAGCATGGCCATCTTTGGCGTGCTCATGGTCCTGCTCGCCTTCTTTCTCAAACGCTATATCGGCCGCGTCGGCAGCCTCATGGCCGCACTCTTCCTGGCGATTTCGCCGGGAATGGTCTTTATCTCGCGCTACTTTATTCACGAGATATTCTTTGTGTTTCTCGGTATCGCACTGGCGGTCGCGGTAGTCTATTTTGTCGAGAAGCAAAGGGCCGGTATTTACGCGATCGCCTGGACAGCCTTGATCCTGCTCGTCTGCTACGCTCCCTCGACGGTCAAACTTTCTACATTTCTCGGCGGCGACAGTTCCGCCGCCCTCTGGGGCTTTGGGATCCTTTTCTTTATCGTCGAGGCCGTTCTGACCTATCTCGTGATCCGATGGCTGTTGAGCTGGGACAATGGGCGGCCGATCTACATGATCCTGGCATCGGCATCGGTAGCGATGTTCTTTGCGACAAAGGAGACGGCCTTTATCACGCTCGGCACGATGCTGATCGCGTGCGTCAGCGTCTGGATCTGGCGGCGAATAATGCCCGATGCAACGCTGGACAGGAATCGATTCAATCTCGCGCTCGCCGTGACGGGCCTTGCGGTGATCTTCCTGTTCCTTTCAGGAATGTTCGGTGATGCCTATAAATGGCTATTCGACACCTTCATGCCGACGGGCCGCCCGCCGGAGACGTTTGTTTTTGTCGGTATCGTCAGCCTGATAGCGGCTGCGGTCGCGGCGTGGCTACTGTTCCTTTTTGCGCAGCGACGGGCGAACGAATCGGATATCACCGAGCCAGTCGCCTTAACATGGGCAAATTTCCGCACGGCTCTCGGCGACAACCGAAACATGATCATGATCGCCGGTGCAATCGTGATCACGTTCGTGTATCTCTGCGTTTTGTTCTTCACATCCTTCTTTACCTACGCCGAGGGCTGGAAGAAGGCCTTCGAGGCCTACGCGATCTGGACCAAGACGGGCAGCCGCGACCATACGATGCATGGCTGGACAGGCTACATCAAATGGGGAATGA
>CAZMQR010000468.1:0-1542 GCA_964568325.1 uncultured Chloracidobacterium sp.
CGACCGTCTTAGCTTCAAAGGTGCCGATCATCCACTCCGCATTGACGACGGCCTGGCCTATGGCCAACCAAAACGAGACCGCAAAGGCGATCGACAAATATGGGACCTTCCAGTTCTGACCGAGCCGGATCAGTCCTGTGAGGCAGAGTATCCAGACGAGGATCCGTCCGGCCCAGCCCATGACTTCGAGCGGGACGAGCTTTGCCGGGATACTGAAAATGAAGTTAAAGAGCCAATGTTCGTTCGCGGCGTGGGCAAACGACCAGTCGTTCGCCGGCGCGTAGGGCGCCAGCCGCATCAGATAGATGAACTCGTTGCCAAACGGGACCGGCTTGGCGTGCAGAGCAATGACCCCGAGGCAAAGAAAGCCGAAACAGAGCCAGAAACCGGTCGAAGAGGTTCCGTCCGATCGAAGCAGGTTCTGCGTGTGTCCAGATCCAAACACAAGTTGATCCTAGAGCAGAGCTTCCGTTTGCGGAACTGCGGCGTGGGCATTCTCGCGGAAATGCCGGGCATGTCCGCTCATATTCACGATCTGAAACTTTGCCGCATAAGATCCGATCACATTGTCAAGGAGTTCGAGCTTCTTGGCGGTCGGCACATTCATTCCCGGAAAGAATCGCAGCTCGGGCACATCCTCGCCGCTCAGAAAATCCAGCGGGTGCAGCAGCATTGAGGGCTGGACACCCGTTATTGAGCATGCCGCGAGCGCCGACCTCCAATACGTCGCCGCAAGCGTTGTCGAGAATGCCGACAGGTATTGCAGATAGGTCGCATGGATCGGCGTTTTGATCAAGGGGAAGGTCGTGACCGGTATCTCTACGAGGTTTCGCCCCGCCGCCTCGATAAAATGTGGCCGCAGCGTCTGAAAGCCGTCCGAGAACTTGCCAAACAGCTTGCTCAGCTTCTCACGCTCGGCCGCCGCCATCGTCGGCGACCTGAGAAAGTAAACGGCGCGAGCGACCGGAGCGAAATATGTCGGCAGCGTCGAACAGTCGTACTCGTAGCCGCGAGCGCCTAGTACATCGATCACCGCCGGCGAGAGGCTGAATCCCGGGCCGCGAAACCCGACAGGCCGCTGGCCGCACGCTGTCTCTATTGCCGCCTCAGTCTTATCAAATTCCTCGACCAATTCGTCACGTGAATACAGGTGCAGCCACGGCTCGTGGTTAAAGCTGTGGTTCGCGATCTCGTGTCCGGCACCGACGATCGAGCGGATCGCCTCGTGATTTTTCTCAAGAGCGGCGTCCTGGCCGATGATAAAGAATGTGATCTTGAGCTCGTGCTCTTTCAGGAATGTGAGGATCCGCGGCACGGCCAGATCGAGATACGACGGGAACGATTCCCAGCCCGCATCACCGTGCGTCTTCATATAAGACCACTGATTATCGAGATCTAATGACAGGCTGGCGATCTTCATCTTTCTCCTGCGCTGTCCTCGCGAAAGAATCGTTCAGCAAGCTGAACGGTTTCGTTGATATTGAGCGTGCCATTCACAATGTGCGACGAATTGACGATATGCACACCGTCAACGGATGAGCG
>CAZMQR010000469.1:0-1527 GCA_964568325.1 uncultured Chloracidobacterium sp.
GCACCTGTGCGACAATCGCTGCTGAAAACAGTAAGATTGTTGCGAACGCGCTCAACCAATGACTCGGCTTGGATCTGAAAATACCCATGCGCCTCCGGCTCAGTCTGCCGCTAACGAACTGCTGACATTTCCCGTCCGCAAGTCTAACAAATCACGTTTCCTCGGAAAAATTCGCTACTGGTGGTGCTGGTTCGCCGCCGGTGCCTTGCTGCTTGTCCTCGGCGTCCCTTGCCTGACATTTCTCTGGATCATCAACCGGAAAACGTGGATCTATCCGATAGCATTCTGGGGAGCGAAGGCCTGGCTTTGGGCTTGTGGGGCCCGCATTCGCGTCACCGGTGCTGAGCACCTCGATCCGGAACGGTCATATGTATTTGCATCCAACCACCGCTCGTATCTCGACACGGCGACGCTGTTTGTTTATTCAGGCCCGCGGATGGGCCTGGTCGCCAAAAAGGAGCTTCTCAAGGTGCCTGTGCTCGGCCAGGGAATGGGCTTTGCCAATGTCATCGCGATCGACCGTTCAAATCCCGAAAGAGCTATTGCCTCGATGCAGAAGGCTCGCGAGGTGATGGATGTAGGCTATTCTTTTGGCGTTTTTGTTGAGGGCACGCGAGCAATGCCCGGTGAGCTGCTGCCATTCAAAAAAGGCGCCTTTCACCTCGCCATCCAGACTGCCGCTCCCATGGTGCCGGTCGCGATCAAGAATACTGACTGGATGATGGGCAAACGCACCGGTGTCGCCTATCCCGGCGAGATCGAGCTTGCCCTGCTGCCGCCTATCGAGACCGCAGGAAAAACGGCAAACGATGTGATGGAATTGTTACTGGAAACGAGGAATGCGATCGCGGTCTCACTGTCAAAACCGCCTGCTTGAGCGGGCGGTCCTGACTACGGCTTCTTCGGCGTCGGGCTCGGCTCGGGTTTCGCCGGTTCGTCGTCAAGTATTCTGACCTCGGTCCGCCCGACGGCATAGTTTGTATACCGAACCCGCATCTTGATCTTCACAACCGAGCCATTATCAAATACAAGCTCGTCATCCGAGCGCGCGTCGACGGGAAACCAGTATTTCCCGTCGATCTGAGCACGCGTCGTCTCGACGATGGGAAATTTGTTCTCCTTTGTCTCCGGCACGGCCTTGCCCTTTGATTTGACGATCATGAGGTCGTCCTTATCCACCCACACGCGGCCCGTGAAGAGCCGCAGTTTCGACTTCTTCGGGTCCGGGATCGCCTTTGGCGTCACGTCAAACACGTAAAGATCAAGTTCATTAATATGTTCAGAGCCGATGAAAGTAAAGTTGTAATGCTGGATCGCCGACGGCTCAAGGGCAAAGGGATTCACGCCGCCGAGGTCCTCGAGATCCTCGGGCGTGACAAAGCCCGGCGGCGTAGTGGCTACGGGCGCGAACAGTATCTTCTCAAACCGGCCGCCGTCCGAATTGAATGTCATGAACGAATCGCGGCGGAAAGTCCCGGTAATGTTACCGCCGAGCCCGACAGTATGTACCGCCGCAAAGCGATTAAA
>CAZMQR010000470.1:0-1513 GCA_964568325.1 uncultured Chloracidobacterium sp.
TGCATGGCACGGCAACGTTCGCTAACTTGAGCACACTATCGATCGGGCCTTAGCACTTGATCGTTCTACCGAGATCCAGCCCGAGCAGCTTCCCGACCACATAACGAACTACAATCCCGAACGCATCGCCGCCGAGTTTTCTCTTCCCGATGACGGGATTAATCTCACCAGCCACATCGAAATCCTCGAAAAGACCTACGTCGTCGAGGCCCTGAGGAAGACCGGCGGCAACCAAACGCGTGCGGCCGAGCTGCTGCACATCCCCGTTCGCTCGCTCCGCCACTTGCTCGATAAGCACAGCATCCGCAGCCTGTCGGCCCAGATGCGAAGCGGTGACTGATCAAGTTCATAGAGTTCAGGGAGTTCATAGAGTTTATTGAGTTTGGGACGTAGCTGAGATCCGCTGATTTTCGAGCATTCGTTAAATGCCACGAACCCTACGAACTCCCGAAACTCTATGAATTCTTTCTGAGGTGTTGACAGAGGCTCATCACCATTCGGGACGCTTCATCGACCATCGCATAAAGCTCACCAAACTCAGCCTCAGAAATGTAATTTAGGTCGAGGGCAACATAAAGATGTGACTGAGTTTCGGCAGCTGAACCGTGGGCGATGACGAGAAAGCCCGCAAAATCCTTATTTGTTCTCCGTCCAAAGCCCTCCGCGATATTCGCCATAACAGAGATCGAGGATCGTCTGATCTGGTCTCTGAGGGCAAAGTCTTTTGAGAAAACACCGCAGCCCGTTACCTGATAGACCCGCTTCGTAAAGGCTCGAGCCTTTTGCCAAGCCAAAATGTCCTCAAATTTCTTGAATGCGGCCATGAATCCTCCTCCGACAATCCTAGTCTACCGTCATGGCTTTTAGAAACCCTACGAACTCCCCAAACCTTTGAACTCATTTTCGTGACATTTTTTGTAAGTTCCGTTTTGTCAAAATCTGTCAAAACCGCTTCTAGAATATAGCTTACGGCCTGTGGCTTTCTGCTGCTTTGACGCGTTTCGTTCATTTGATCAGAATATTATGGCCCCCTAAGCCATTGTTTTAACAACACTTAGCACTCCACAAACTCCATGAACTCCACAAACCCTACGAACTTACCCGCTTTGGCACGGGTGTTGTTACTACTCCTGCGGCCTGGGAAAGGTACAAGTATTTTCAAACTTTAGGAGACTGTGAAAAAATGAAAAATCAAAAGGGTTTCTCGCTTATCGAGCTTCTCATCGTTGTTGTGATCATCGGCATTATCGCCGCGATCGCTATCCCCAACCTGCTGGCGGCCCGCCGCTCGGCTAACGAAGGTTCGGCCATCTCGGCTATGCGTACACTGCACGGCGCCCAGATGACGTATGCTTCGACCTATGGCGGCGGCACATATGCCGGTGCCACAACTGCTACCTATGCAGTTATGCAGACCCTCGGCACGCCGGGCCTCATCGATGCGGTTCTCGCGGGTAATGGCACGGTTTCTGTCAAGGGCGGTTACACGTTTGTCGGCGGACAGATTGCGCCG
>CAZMQR010000471.1:0-1507 GCA_964568325.1 uncultured Chloracidobacterium sp.
CGCGGAGTTTGCCGGAAAAAGCCTTGCCGAGATACGAGCTGAGATCATGCGTCTCATGCACGAGGAAAAGGCATTGTTTGACAACCTGCTTCAGACGGCGGTGATCCTGTGCTCGGAGACGATCGAGGATGATGCTGCCGGCGAGGTCTTTGTGGACGGCACGTCAAACATTCTGTCGAAGGGTGACTTTGCCGACCTCGAACGCCTCCGCGAACTGCTTCACACGATCGGTGAACGCTCGCGGCTGATGCAGATACTCAATGAATGTATCGAACGCGATTCCGCGGCCAAGGGCGACGTTCAGGTCGTCATCGGAACCGAGAATCGCAACACCTCGATGCAGCATTGTTCACTCGTTTCGGCCCCCTACCGCATCGGCAATGGCTCGGCGGTCGGCACTCTCACGGTGCTTGGCCCGACGCGGATCGAATACGGCCGGATGATCTCGATAGTCAGCTATGTCGCCCGAACTCTTGAAAGAATGATGTCCTCCGACTCCTCACGAAACTAATTCTCGCGGTTGAACCTCTCCCGCCTCCGCCCGCAAATGAAAAACCATCAGATCCCAAAGCCCGAAGAAACTCTCGACGAGTTGGATATGGATTCCAGCCCGTCGGTTGACGATTTCATTCGGGAGCTTGAAGAAAAAGAGAAAGACCTGCACATTACGGCCGATCTTCAGATCGAGATCGAGGACTCGGATCTTGAAGTTCAGGGCCTGCCGGACTTCGTCCAGGAGGAGTTGAAAAGCAGTTCCGCGCCGGTGGCGGCCGACGAGGCCCCATCGCCGCAGCAGGCGGGGCTGAAGACGCGCGTTTACGAGCTTCAGTGTGAGGTCAACTCGCTCCAGGAAAAGGTCGTCGAGCTCAAGAATGAGCGAAAGGACATTCAGGACAAGAGCGACCAGCGCCTAAAGGACTTTCAGAACTACAAGTATCGGATGGACCGCGAACGCCGTGGCGGACACATCGACCAGATCGCCGTCGTCACCGAAAAACTCCTGCCGGCCATCGACAACCTCGACCGAGCTCTCGAATCGGCGGAGAAGCTTGACGGCAAGAAAAGTGATGATTTTCAGCAGTTTTACGACGGCATCATCCTGGTAAACAAACAAGTGCGTGAGATGTTTGCCGGCATGGGCGTCGAGCCGATCAAGACCGTTGGCGAAACGTTCGATCCCAATCTTCACGAGGCCGTAGCGGCCGAGACCCGCGACGATATGCCGCCGAATACGATCCTCGAAGAGATGCTTCGCGGCTATCGCATCGGCAATCGCGTCATCCGCCATTCGATGGTCAAGGTGACAACGTCATCCGCTCCGGCAAGGAAGCCGGACGCCGAAGCCGAAACGCAGGTCCCGGACGATCTCGATATTGACATCCTGGCTCCGGCCGGAGAATAAGTCTCTCGCTCCCAAATAACACAAGGAACACACAACGCTATGGGGAAAGTAATCGGTATTGATCTCGGCACGACAAACTGCTGCGTCTCGGTCCTCGAGGGCGGC
>CAZMQR010000472.1:0-1500 GCA_964568325.1 uncultured Chloracidobacterium sp.
ACTGTTCGGAGATGTCATCTATCCGTCTCAGCACCTCGTGCTTGAACCTTGCATCCCTGATCTCTTCCTTGCCAAAAACGAGGAAACTGCCATTCGGATCCAACACGAGCTTTTCAATGTCCGCCGGGCTGTCGTAGCCGTGCTGGTGGGCAATTACGTCGAGATCGCGCGAGGTGATCAGCTCGCGCCTTCTCTCTCGCTCGTTTATATTGCCTTTCTCGATGATCTTTGTCGGCGAGCCCTCGGTCAACGCCTCGATCTTCTTGGATGAGAAATTCAACCGGCCGACGATATAGTTAGCACCCATCAGCGCAACAGCGCCCGCGAGGCCGCCCACAAGCGAATTGTCGGGGCCGATGATCGCATTCTGGACCGTATTTGAAAGCGAGAGAATGACTACGAGATCGAACGGATTGAGCTGTGCAAGCTCACGCCGGCCAAAGACACGCAGCATTACGATCAAGGCGAGGTAAACGATGACCGGGCGGGCGATCTTCTCGGGCCACGTGACCGTGCTGTCGAGAACGAACAGACTCTGGAGCCATGCAGACGTTTCGGATAAGGCGAGCAATGCGTAGGTAAGCATTCAGGATAAACCTCCTTCTTTGAGCAGATCTCAAGTGCAGCCTTGAGTTTATTCCCGGTCGATGAAATCCAAAAGGGCGTCCATCAGCTAGAAAGGAGTTCGCAGGCAAAAGAAAGGCCGTCAAACCCAATGTTTGACAGCCGATCTCGCAAATGATGGCGGAGACGACAGGATTCGAACCTGTGAAGGGCTTTTGACCCTTAACGATTTAGCAAACCGCCGCTTTCAGCCGCTCAGCCACGTCTCCGCAAGCGCCCGTAAGGCAGAGTTCAATTCTAGCCGCAGGGCAAACTTTGTCAAGTTTCGCAGCATCTTACAGCGCACAAACGCGGACGTGCCTCGCTTGACACGCTTGATTTTTGGGAACAAAATACGGGAGTTGTTCGAATTGTCGACTTCGATGAGGTTTTCGTTAACGACAAGACGGCTTTGGAAGGCTGCATTCATGGTGATCGCCGTGATCGCGGTGCCATGCTTTGCCGCGCCCACGGCAAATGCCGAGATCGTCATTGAGAATTCGGGCAGTCTCGGCATCATCAAAGGGCGCGTGCTCGACGAAACCGGCGGGCCCATCGCCGATGCGTCTGTCGCCATCTTTCGCTCAGGCACGTCAAAGCTCCTTAAGCAGGTCTCATCGGCCCGGGACGGCAGCTTTCTAGCCCGCATCATGCCGGGCACCTACACCGTCCTCGCGGTCGCTCAGGGATTTAACCCGATGACCCTTTTCGGCGTCGAAGTGGCAAGGGCGTCAGAACTGACATACGGATTCAAGCTGGAACGCGCGGGCAGCGGCAATACGCTCCCCGAAAGACGTCTGGATAAGAACAGTTCAAAATGGCGCATCCGCGCAGCGCAGACCCAACGATCGATCTATCAGAATCGTGAGGGGCAGCCGCTTCCGGCCGACGAAGCCG